>JACMOF010000286.1 GCA_014378155.1 Caulobacter sp.
GCCCTCGGGCTCGCTGACAATCCCATAGCCCAGCGGCCGCAGGACATCGGCCATGCGCTCGCTGTCATAGACGTTCATCTGACAGCCGTAGGTCTTGATATAGAGGCGCTTTTGCGGGGTCTCGCTCATCGGGGCGTTATGAGCGCGAGGGGGCGCTGGCGCAAGGACGCGGGGGACACACCCACAAAGTCCTCTCCCCGTGGGAGAGGTGTCGGCGAAGCCGACGGAGAGGGGAGTTTGCCAGAGTGGGCCTGCTCCCCCCACCGGCCCATTCGGGCAGCCTCCCCCACAGAGGGGGGCCTAAAAAACCCGATCACTCCTCCAGCGGGACCCCATAAAGCTCCAGCCGGTGGTCGATCAGCTTGTAGCCCAACCGCTGGGCGATGGCGTTCTGCAGGGCCTCGATCTCCTCGTCCACGAACTCGACGACCTTGCCGGTCTTCATGTCGATCAGGTGGTCGTGGTGGTGGTCGGGAGTCTCTTCATAGCGCGATCGACCGTCGCGGAAGTCGTGGCGCTCGATGATGCCGCTCTCCTCGAACAGCCGCACGGTGCGATAGACCGTGGCGATCGAGATGTGCGGGTCCACGGCGTGGGCGCGGCGGTGCAGTTCTTCGACGTCTGGATGATCAACAGCGCCCGACAGCACGCGGGCGATGACCCGGCGCTGATCGGTCATGCGCATGCCCTTTTCGATGCAGAGCTTTTCGAGGCGGTCCAAGGCGGCGTCTCCGGAAAGATGAATCAAGGCGGGATTCGGGGCCAGGATAGGCGCTCGGCGGCTAGGTGTTAAGCACCCGGCGCATCACCAACGCGTCCTTGGCGCCATCCAGATGGGGATAATAGCCTTTTCGCAGGCCGACGCGGTCGAAACCCGTGGTTTCGTAGAGCCTGATCGCCGCGAGATTGTCGGCCGCCACTTCCAGGAACATCTCGGAGGCGCCGGCTTCCTTCGCGACGCCGGCCGCCATCTCGACCAGGGCCGAGCCCCAGCCGCGGCGGCGGGCGGCGGGATCGACCGCCACGGTCAGGATCTCGGCCTCGCCCGCCACGGCCCGGCAGAGGATGAAGCCTTTTGGATCGTCACCCTCACCCAGCACCGCGAAGGCGCCAGGGCCGTTGAGCAGCGTCTCGAATTCCTCGGCGCTCCACGGCCTCGGAAAGGCCCGGTCGTGCAGGTCGGCCAAGGTAAAACAGGCTTCCAGCCCGACGGGACGCAGGATCATGCGGCGGGCGCCACGGCGTAGGGCGCGCGCAGATAGAGCGGCCGGGGCGAGTGGCTCGGCGCCGGCCGGGTTGCGGCCAGGCAGGCGATGGCGACAGGGTCGGCGAAGGCCGGAATCAGGACGGTGGCGCCCGGCAGGACGTCGGCGATCATGGGCGCGCCCGAGCCGATCAGGGTGGCGGGACCGCCGGAATAGAGCTCGGCCAGGCGGGCGATGGCGACCGTGACCTCCAGGGCGTCGGGCGCCATCAGGGCCTTGCCGCTGTCGAAGATCTGCAGATAGACCTGCCCCATCCTGGCGTCGAGCGCGGCGGCTACGAAGCCTGTCGCGCCGGTCGTGGCGGCCAGGGCCTCCAGGCTGTTGATGCCGACGCAGGGGATCGAGAGGGCCGTGGCGAGGCCTTTGGCGAAGGACAGTCCGACCCGCAGACCGGTAAACGAGCCAGGGCCCACGGTGACGGCGATGCGGGTCAGGTCGGGGAACTTGACGCCGGCTTCGGCCATCACCTCGCGCGCCAGGACGGCGATGCGCTCCTGATGGCCGCGAGTCATCGGCTCGCTGCGGGCGGCGCGAACGACATCGCCCTCCAGCACGGCGATCGAACTGGCGCCGAGGCAGGTATCGACGGCGAGGATCATATGGCGGGCGCCCCGCCCTTCCAGATGAACCCGCTCAGCAAGGCCTTCTGGCGCAGGGCGTCGAGGGGCGGCAGGACATCGGTGGTCCAGCCCGGCACGTCGAACACGTAGCGCAGCACGGCCTCGCCGGGCTGGAAGCAGATCACCGTATGGCGATCGCGGCCCTCGCCCATCCGGCAACGCTCGTAGTCCATGTCGGCGTCGGCGAACTTCATCCTCAGAGTCTCGCCGCGCGGACCGACCGCGGTCCCGCCCGTGACACGGATGTCGCCCACCAGCACGGTCCCCGGGTTGCCCTGGATCTCGATGACGCCGCCGCCTTGGGTGACGGTGATCCCCATCAGCGTCGAGGGCGCTCCATCTTGCCGCATGAAGACGCCTTGGACCGTGGCCTTTGGGAATCGCGGCTTTACCGCCTCCATCGAAAACTCGGTCTGGGCCATGAGCGGACCGACGGAAAATTCGTCCAGCGCCAACGGTCCGCCGACCTGGGGCGTGAAGCGGTCGATCCGGCCGTCAGCGGTCTTGCGCGTCACCAGGGCGGGGGCCTCGGCCGCCGCCGCGGGGGCTTTGGTTGGGGCGGTTCCGCTCTTCTTGGCCGGCCCGCAGGCGGCCAGCGCCAGCAGGGTCGCGGCCAGCAGAGCGTATCGCGGCGCCATGACCTCAGGCCGCGCCGACGGCGGCGTTGTCGGCCGGGCGCCAGACGAACTCGTTGAGTTGGCCCTTGGCCTTCAGGGTCTCGATCGGCGGCAGGCCGCCCTTGGTCCAGCCCGGCGCGCCGAACACGTAGGCGACGCTCGGCGCCTCGGGACGCACGCAGACGGTCTGGTTGACGGTGCGGCCCTCGCCGGCTCGGCACTGGGCGATGTCGAAGGACAGGTCGGCCCATTTTCCGAGAAGGGCTTCGCCCTTCGGACCCCGGACCGGCCCGCCGGCCAATCGGATCTCGCCAATGCCGCCGTCGGGGCCCTTGCCGATCTCCATCAGCGGGACATTGTCCTGCTCGACGGTGATGATCGGGCCGGGAGGCCCTTCGCCGGTGTGGATGAAGGCGCTCTTGACCACCGCCTTGGGAAACAGGGCCGCGATGGTCGGCATGTCGAAGGCCGTGGCGCCGGTGATCGGACCGACGCCGTCGGCGCGCACTTCAAGCGGACCGCCATTATAGGGGACGGTGGCGACGGCCACCGGGCCGGATTTCGGCGTCTCGGCCGAGGGCGGCGGGGCGGTGGTCTGCGCTTGCTTGGCGGGGCCGCAGGCGGCGAGCAGCAGGAGCGGGGCGGCGATCTGAGCGAGGCGCTGGGTCATGGCGCGTCTTTTAGCACTGGGTTCGATCCGCACCCAAGCCCGTCTTCCCGGCGAAGCCGGAGACGGGCCTGAGAAGATCAGATGATCTGCGCGGCTTCCTCGAAGTCGAGGCGCGGATTGCGCGGGAACAGGCCTTCGTCGGTACCGTAACCGATCGAGGCGAGGAAGTTGGACTTGATATTGGTCCCCGCGAAGAAGGCCGCGTCGACCCCGGCATTGTCGAAGCCCGACATCGGCCCGACGTCCAGGCCCAGGGCCCGGGCGGCGAGGATCAAATAGCCGCCCTGCAGCGAGCTGTTGCGCAGCGCGCCCACTTCCTTGGCCGCCGGGTCGCCGAACCAGTTTTTCGCGCCCGGCGCATTGGGGAACAGCTTGTCGAGGGTTTCGGGAAAGTCCAGGTCGTAGCCGACGATGACGGTGACCGGGGCGGCCAGGATCTTGGGGCCATTGGAGCCCGAAGACAGCGCCGCCAGCTTGGCCTTGGCTTCCGGGGCCTGGACGAAAATGAACCTTGCCGGCGTGGTGTTGGCCGCCGTCGGGCCAAACTTCACCAAGTCGTACAGCTCGCGCAGAACCGCCTCGGGGATGGCGTCGGGCTTCCAGCCGTTCCGCGTCCGCGCCTCGGTGAACAGCTGGGAAAGGGCGGCGGTGTCGAGCTTGGCCATGGGACAGTCCTCAAGTGCGCTATCAGCAACTTCGATAGTTACAGTATGCACTCGCGCGCGCGCTCGCAAGCGCGAGGCCGCGAAGTTTTTCTGGGTCGCTAGAGCGTCTGCTCGACCCGGGTCACTTCCGGCACATAGTGCTTGAGCATGTTCTCGACCCCGGACTTCAGCGTGGCCGACGAGGACGGGCAGCCCGAGCAGGCTCCGCGCATGTGCAGCCACACCACGCCGGTGGCCGGCTCGAACCGGTTGAAGACGATGTCGCCGCCGTCCTGGGCCACGGCCGGGCGGATGCGGGTGTCGAGCAGCTCCTTGATCTCGGCGACGATCTGGGTCGTTTCCTCGTCATAGACGCCGTCATTGTCGTGACCGCTCTCGGCCGCATCAAGCAACAGCGGCCGGCCGCTGGTGAAGTGGTCCATGATGGCCGCCAGGATCGGCGCCTTCAGATGCGGCCACTCGGCGTGCTCCGCCTTGGTCACGGTCAGGAAATCGGGACCGAAGAACACCCGGTTGACGTCGCCCAGCCGGAAAAGAGCCTCGGCCAGGGGTGAGGCGTCGCCCTCCTCCTCCGTCTTGAACTCCCGCGCGCCCTCACCCAGCACTTCGCGGCCGGGCAGGAACTTCAGGACCTCGGGATTGGGGGTGGTTTCGGTCTGGATGAACATGACGGAGAAATGGACCCGCAAGAGCCTCGCGACAAGAGCCCCCTATTCAGGAAGATTGGCTGCCGCTTACGTCATCGTGACAAACGATCGGCGTTGTGGCTCCATGATCAAAACAAGTGTTTCAGGGAGCGCGCCATGAGCGACGGGGCAATCGATCTATCCGGTGATGCGCGGGCCAAGGCCTATGCCACGCCGCTCGACCAGTTCGACGTCGCCGATCCGGCCCTGTTCCAGGCCGACGCCCACTGGCCCTGGTTCGAGCGGCTGCGGGCCGAGGATCCCGTCCATTACTGCGCCAACAGCGAGCACGGGCCCTATTGGTCGATCACCCGCTATGCCGACATCATGACGGTCGACACCACCCACCAGGTGTTCTCGTCCGACAGCAGCCTGGGCGGCATCACGATCCGCAACTTCGACGAGGACTTCGTCCTGCCGATGTTCATCGCCATGGACCCGCCCAAGCACGATATCCAGCGCAAGACCGTCAGCCCGATCGTCTCGCCGGCGAACCTGGCGGCCCTGGAGGGCACTATTCGTGAAAGAGTGGGCGAGATTCTCGACCGCCTGCCGATCGGCGAGACCTTCGACTGGGTCGACAAGGTGTCGATCGAGCTGACCACCCAGATGCTGGCCACCCTGTTCGACTTCCCCTGGGAGGAACGCCGCAAGCTGACCCGCTGGTCCGACGTCTCGACCGCGGTGCCCGGCGCCGGAATCGTCGACACCGAGGAGCAGCGCCGGGAGGAGCTGATGGAGTGCCTGGCCTATTTCACCAATCTCTGGAACGAGCGGGTCAATGCCACCGAGCCGGGCTCCGACCTGATCTCGATGCTGGCCCATGGCGAGGCGACGCGGAACATGCCGCCGCTGGAATATCTGGGTAACATCATCCTGCTGATCGTCGGCGGCAATGACACGACCCGCAACTCGATCACCGGCGGCCTGCTGGCCCTCAGCCAGAACCCGGCGGAAGAGGCCAAACTGCGCGCCGACCCCAGCCTGATTCCCAACATGGTTTCCGAGATCATCCGCTGGCAGACGCCCCTGGCCTATATGCGCCGCACCGCGCTGGAGGACTTCGAGCTGTCGGGCAAGACCATCAAGAAGGGCGACAAGGTCGTCATGTGGTACGTCTCGGGCAACCGCGACGAGACCGCGATCGACAATCCGAACGCCTTCCTGATCGACCGCCCCCAGGCCCGCCGCCACCTGTCGTTCGGCTTCGGCATCCACCGCTGCGTCGGCAATCGTCTGGCCGAACTGCAGCTGAAGATCATCTGGGAGGAAATCCTCGCCAGATTCCCGAAGATCGAGGTGATGGGCGAGCCAAAGCGGGTCTATTCCAGCTTCGTGAAGGGGTATGAGACCCTGCCGGTGCGGATCCCGAGCCGGCTTTAAATGCGGTGCGTCCTTCGAGGCCCACTCCGTGGGCGCCTCAGGATGAGGAGCTTAGTTGCTCTGAATTCCTCATCCTGAGGCGCGAGGCGAAGCCGAGCCTCGAAGGACGCAGGGCGCCTAAGCCCCCCAGAACCCGACCAACTTCTTCACCTCAGCCACCGTCGGCGCGGCGACCTCGGAGGCTCGTTCGGCCCCAGCTTTCAGGATCCGGTCGATCTCCGTCGGGTCGTCCAGGAACCTGCGCATGGTCTCGCCGACCGGGGCCAGTTTCTCGACCGCCAGGTCGGCCAAGGCCGGCTTGAAGGTTCCGAAGCCCTTGCCGGCATAGTCGGCCAGCACCTGCGCCTTGGTCGTTCCCGACAGGGCCGCGAAAATGCCGACCAGGTTGTCGGCCTCGGGGCGGGTCGCCAGCTCTTCGAGGGTTTCGGGCAGCGGCTCGGGATCGGTGCGGGCCTTGCGAACCTTGCCGGCGATGGTGTCCGCGTCGTCGGTCAGGTTGATGCGCGAATAGTCCGACGGGTCGGACTTGCTCATCTTGGCCGAGCCGTCGCGCAAACTCATGACCCGCGCCCCGGGCCCCTGGATCAGCGGCTCGGGCTGCGGGAAGAAGCCCTGAACGCCGAAGTCGTGGTTGAACTTGGCGGCGATGTCGCGGGTCAGTTCCAGGTGCTGCTTCTGGTCCTCGCCGACCGGCACGTGGGTAGCCTTGTAGACCAGAATGTCGGCGGCCTGCAGCACCGGATAGGTGTAGAGGCCGACGCTGGAGCGCTCCTTGTGCTTGCCGCTCTTCTCCTTGAACTGGGTCATGCGGTCCAGCCAGCCGAGACGGGCCACGCACTGGAAGATCCAGGCCAGCTCGGTATGTTCGCGCACCGCCGACTGCGGGAAGATCGTCGCCTTCATGGGATCGAGGCCGGCGGCCAGATAGGCGGCGGCGATCTCGCGGGTCTGCTGGGCCAACGCCTCCGGCGCCTGCCAGACGGTGATGGCGTGCAGGTCGGCCACAAAGATGAAGGTGTCCATCTCGTGCTGCAGCTTGGCGAACTTCACCAGGGCGCCGAGATAATTGCCCAGGTGCAGGGCGCCCGACGGCTGGACGCCGGAGAGCACGCGGGCGGCGCCCGTGTAGGGAACGGGGGTGTGGTCGGTCATGGCTGCAGCCTTGGAACGGGTAACGGATAGGGCGGACGCGCAAATGCGCTGGCCGTGCGCGCCGCACGGCGATCGGGGTCAGATGAAGCGGCGCCATCGCGGCGCGGAAGATCCGATCGAAGCCATGGATGCTGGTTAGCGGGCCGGGGGTTCAAGGGCAAGACCCGAGCCGGGGACATGCTCTTGCGGCGTGTCCACGTCGGCAAGCGCCGCGCCCAGACTTGGGGACACGCCCAAGGGCCTGTCCGCGACAGCCTCTAGGCCTTGCCCCGCTTCAGCACGCCCTTCAGCTCCGCCGGGGTCACCCCGCCGAACAGGAAGACCAGCGGCGGATAGAGCGCCGCGCCGACCAGCACAGTCAGCAGCAAGGCCACTTCCTTGGCCCCAATCACGTGGCCCTTCAGGCCCAGGGCCACCAGCGGCGCCTCGATCAGCGGCCGCCAATGCGAGGCCGCCGCCAGGACCAGCCCCATCACGAGGCTGGCCGCCAGGATCCGCGCCACCCGCGACCAGGTCTGCAGAGAGGGGTTATAATGGTCCTTGCGCGATAGGCCGAAGGCCATCTGCGCCACGTTCAGCCACGAGGCGATGGCGGTGGCCGCCGCTATGCCCTTCACCCCCACCAGTTGGAACAGGGCGATGCCGACGCCCACATTGACGGCCACCGAGATCAGCGCGAACCGCATCGGGCTCTTGGTGTCGCCGCGCGCGAAGAAGGCCCGCGAATAGAGCTGCTGAAGCACGAAGGCCGGGGTGCCCAGGCCGTAGAAGAACAGGGCCGAGGCCGTCTGGCTGGCGTCGAACGCCGTGAACTGGCCGCGGGTATACAGGGCGTCCGACAGGAAGCCGGGCATGGCAGTCAGGGCGGCGGCGGCGGGAAGGGTCAGGGCCATGGCCAGGGTGATGGCCTGGTCCATGGCGCCCTGGGCGTCGGCGGTGTCCTTCGACAGCACGGCGCGCGACAGGCGCGGCAGCAGGGCCACCCCGATCGCCACGCCCACCAGGCCCAGGGGCAGCTGGTACAGGCGGTCGGCGGTGGCCAGCCAGGAGCGGCCGCCGGGCACATGGCTGGCCAGGTTGCCGGAGATGAAGATGTTGACCTGGGTGGCGCTGGCCGCCAGGGCCCCGGGAATGGCCTTGCCGATCAGGGCCTTCACCTCCGGCGTCAGGCGCGGCAGGCGCCAATGGACCTTGGCGCCGGACTTGTTAACCCCCCAGGTCAGCAGGGCCGCCTGGGCGACGCCGGCGACGATCACCCCGACCGAGCCCCACTTGGCCGCATCGACGGCGGTGGTCTGGGGCAGGATGAAGATCAGGGTGGCGATGTTCAGCAGCACCGGCGCGCCGGCGGACAACACGAACCGGTCGCGGGCGTTCAACACGCCCGACAGGTGGGCGACGATGGCCATGCACGGCAGATAGGGCATGGTGATCTGGGTCAGCAGCACCGCCAGCTTGTACTTCTCGGGCTCGGCGGCGAAGCCGGGGCTGATCAGCATCATCAGCCAGGGCATGGCCAGCTGACAGATCACGGTGATGATGATGGTTGCCGCCGCCAGGGTGGCCATGGCGTCGGCGGCCAGGATATCGGCCACATCCTCACCATCCCGTTGCAGCGACTTGGTGTAGGCGGGCACGAAGGCGGCGGCGAAGGCGCCCTCGGCGAAGAACCGGCGGAACAGATTCGGGAAGGCCAGGGCGGTCTGATAGGCGTCGGCGGCCGGGGTGGCGCTGGCGCCCATGCGATACGAGACCGCCAGGTCGCGGGCGAAACCCATGAACCGGCTGACCAGGGTCAGGCCCGAATAGATCATCGACGACTTCAGCAAGCCGCCGGGCTTCTTGGCGGCGACAGCTTCGGTCGGGGTTTGTTCGGGGGGCGCGGTGTCGGTCACGAAGGGCTTCTGCGGGCTGGATGAGGGGGCGTCAAGCTAGGGCTTGGGGCGGGCGAGAGGTTGGCGCGGTTCGGGGGCGATTGGGGAAGGATTTCCAAAGGATTTTCAGTGCGGCGACCCCTTGCCCCCTACGGACCGCTTCGCGGCCGTCTTCCCCCAGAGGGGGGAAGAGCCTCTGGGCGAGCGCCGCGCAAGGGCTCCGCCCCCTGCCGCGACAGACCGCGAAGCGGTCAGGTGGGGGCAAGGGGGTGTGATCCCACGCCAATCGGCTGTGAGTGGGTGGGGAGGCGCGGAGCGGTCCGGGCCGAGCCCGGATGACCGTGGGTTTTGTATGTGCGTTTCGGCTAGACCTGACCGCTCCGCGAAACCGTTCTTCTCAAGGGACGGCGATTGAGGGCCTGTTTCATCCCGATCGACGTTTCCCCTCAGGCGGGCAGGATCAAAGTCGCCCGGAAGGGGCCGTCGGCGACTCCGACTGATCCTCGAACAGGCCGGTTTGACATCCCAGCCCCGTAAACCCGCGCAAGTCCCGGCGAGGTTTCGGAAGGTCCCGGATCTATCCACGAACAGACCCTCAACCTGCCTCGCACGCGGCCCTGCGCGGCCCCGCTCGGTTCCATCCCCATCGCCTGCTTGGGCCGGTACCAAGAGCCCTCCCCCGCGATGGGGACCTGTTCAGTATGCGGGCGGTCTGACCGCCGCAGCGGATGTGACGCTGATTTTCTTGCAAGGCGTTGAGATCGTTGGAGTTCTTTCGGTGATTGACGGGGATCGAGGCGGCTGGATCCCCCTAAACGCTCTCCTCCCCCGCATCGCGGGGGAGGAGAGAGGATCTTGCGATCGACACCCCTCCCCTCGACCCCGCCAACGGCGAGGCCGCGCCTTGAAACCTTGATGGCGAGCCTGCTCTGGCGTCTGGCCGTGTCAAGGACCGCCTCTGGCGGCCGCGTCGCGGCGACGCTCCGCGTCGTCCTTGACACGGCCAGTCGCCAGAGCAGGCTCGCCATCAAGGTTTGAAGGCGCCGGCTCGCCGTTGGCGGGGTCGCAGGGAGGGGGGTCGCTCGCTAGATCCTCTCTCCTCCCC
>JACMOF010000287.1 GCA_014378155.1 Caulobacter sp.
AGATGAAGCCGAAATAGACCAGGGTCGCGGTGTCGATCGCCATGATCGCCAGGTCGACATTATAGGCGTCGTTGCCGTGGACGAGCAGCGACCCCGCCCAGGCCAGCCCCGCCCCCAGGCCAATACCACGCGCGCTGTAGTCGCCGAAGCCGATAGCGGCGCCGCAGACCACCGTGGCCAGGCCCAACGAAAAAAGCGTGTGAATCTGCAAGGCGGGGCAACGCTCAGACTGAAACCTGAGCGTCACCATGCAGCAAGCCCCGCCTCGCGATAAGCAACCTGAGGTATGCGAGGATCAGTGTCGGGTTCGGCGCCCTTCCCACAGGATGGCCTTGACCTCTTCGATGATGTTAAGCGCGCCGTCGGCGTCGCCAGCCTCTTCGAGCGCGATCAGTTGTGGCATGAGCACGGACAGAATCCGGCGCTGGACAGGCCCCAGGGTCCGCAGGTGGCGACGGAACTCGTTCAGTTCGTCGTGGATGGTGTCCGACGAAGCAGTCTGGGCGGTGCTCACGCGGCGCGGCCTCCGTCCAGAGCGCGTAGGCCCGAGGTGCGGGGCACTTCCGGCGGCTTGTCCATGTCGCCCATCGCCAAGGCGCCACAGCCGATCTGGCTCCTCACCGTGTTGAGCGCGCCATGAGCCTCGATGATGGTACGGCGGGCGGAGACGATATAGGCCAGGGTCTCGCCGAGATTGGCGACGGCGGCCTGGCCAATCACGGCCGAAAGACGAGCTTCCAGTCGCAGCGACGGCAGCAGGCCCATCAGTTCGGCGGTTTCGCGGAGGGCGGCGTCGATCGCCGCTTCGGCGCGCATCAGCTTTTCAGCTCCTGCGCGGGCTGCATCGGTTCTTTTCATGCATGACTCTCCCGTTCGCGCGGGGCCCCCCGCACGTTGAAGTCGATGAACTTGTGTCGAGACGACCGGCGTCAGTGCGCCGGAGGCGGGCTCCAGCCCTCGCGGAATCGCTGAAGGGCATAGAGGAATTCATGGGCGCCCATGGTGACCATGCCGAGCAGGATTCCGCCTAGCGCGGCCACGACCAGGATCAGACCCAGCCATTGCAAAGGAGTCAGGTCATGGCGCCAGCTCCTTCCAGATTCCGCAGGGGCGTGTCGTCGGCCAGGAAGGCCGTGGCCGCCAGCACCCGGAGCAGCAGCTTGCTGGGCGGATCCCCCGCCGCCTGGGCCTTGCGCAACGCCGACACCGTTTCCGGCACCAACCGCCCCCGCTCGGGCGTCCCGGCCATGAGGGTCAATCCCTCTTCCAGCGACTGCCAGCTGGCTATGAAAAATGCTGGCGGCGGTGTCGGACCCGGCATGGAAGGTTTCATCATGGCTGCTCTCGCTGTTGGAACGAGAGAAGACCTCTGCGCCGGTCGTGGCTAGCGTGGCCGATTGCTTACGGTAGTCATTACCGGGGTCGGTTTCCCAGGCGATGAAGGCCAGGGCGGCGTCGCGGCGGCCGAGCCCCCCGACTCGACGTCGAGCGCTGAGCACGTGCATCTCGACGGTCTTGGGTGACAGCCGCAGCAGCCGGGCGATCTCCTTGCCCTGGCGATGCTGGGCGATGAGACGCAGGATCTCCCGCTCCCGCGGGGTCAGTCTCTCGAAGCCCAAGTTGTCGCCAGCATCCACCATGGCGCTAAAATGTGTCGGCGCTCGCGTTACGTCCAGCCACAGTTGCACAGGCGCGCCCTCTAAGGACGCGATACATCAAAAAGATCGCGGTTTGCCCCGATAGGTGAGCTGGAAAGCCCCTAAGCCCCGGCCGAAACCAGCGGCAGTCGCGTCGTCGGCGTCTTGGAAATCGCTAGCAAGGCGTTGGCCACGGCCGGTCCGATCACCGGCGTTCCGGGCTCGCCGACGCCGCTCGGCGGATTGGCGGACGGCAAGATGTGGGTTTCGACCGTCGGCGCCTCGTTCATCCGCAGCACGCGATAGGTGTCGAAATTGCTCTGGTCGACCGCCCCGCCCGTCAGGGTGACCTCGCCATAGAGCGCCGCCGACAGGCCGTAGCACGTGCCGCCTTCCATCTGGGCGGCGATCTGGTCGGGCGAGACGGCGACGCCGCAGTCGATGGCGGTGACCACCCGGCCGACCCGCGGATGACCGTCCACCAGCTTGACCTCGGCCACTTGGGCGACGACAGAGCCGAAGCTTTCGTGAACCGCCACGCCGCGCGTCCAGCCGGGCGTCGAGGTCGGACCGGCCTTCTCGACGGCGAGGTTCAGCACCGCAAGATGCCGCGCGGCCTCGGGACCCGCCTTGACGTATAGGGCCCGCCGATACTCGACCGGATCCTTGCCGGCCTTGCGGGCCAGTTGGTCGATGGTGTGCTCCATCACGAAGGCGGTATGGGTGGCCCCCACCGAACGCCACCACAGCACCGGCACGCCGGCCTCCGGCAGGGCCAGTTGGGCGTCGACGACAGGGGTGGCTTTCAGATAGGGCGAGCCCGACGCACCCTCGATCGCGGTCTGGTCCGGCCCCTTGGAGGGCATCGGCGAGCCCTTCATGATCGACTGGCTGACAATGCGATGGCGCCAGGTCGCCGGGTAGCCGTCCTTGTCGAGCGTGACCCGGACGGCATGGTGGACCATCGGCCGGAAATAGCCGGCCTGCATGTCGTCCTCGCGAGTCCAGACCAGCTTCACCGGCCGATTGCCGCCGACTTTCTTGGCGATGTGCACGCACTCGGCGACGTAGTCGGACTGGAAGTTGGCGCGCCTGCCGAACGATCCGCCGGCATAGAGGGTCTCGACCTCGACCGAGCCCGGCAGCGTCCCGACGATCTTGGCGGCGGCCAATTGGTCCAGAGTCGGACTTTGGGAGCCGTGGGTCAGCTTGACCCTGTTGCCGTCCACCTGGGCCACGCAGTTCATTGGCTCCATGGTGGCGTGGGCCAGATACGGAAAGTCGTAGGTCGTCTCGAAAGCGTCCTTGCCGCCGGCCGCAGCTGCGGCGTCGCCCTTGGAATCGAAGGCCTCCCACTTCAGGTCGGACGGTCCCCTGCCGGCCGCGATGTCGCGCCACTGGGCGGCGATGGTCTTGGAGTCGCGGTTCTCGGCCTTGTCGAGGTCCCACTCGACCTTCAGCGCCTCGCGGCCCATGCGGGCGGCATAGGTGGTGTCGGCGACCACGGCCACACCGGTCGGAATCTGGTAAACCTCGACCACGCCGGCTACCTTCTTGGCGTCGTCGGCGTTGAAGCTCTTCACCTTGCCGCCAAAGCGTGGGGCGTGCGCCACCACCGCCACCAACATGTCGGGCAACTGGACGTCCTGGGTATAGCGCGCCGTTCCGTTGCTCTTGATCAGGCTGTCCTTGCGGCGAACGCGGTCGGTGCCGATCAGGGTGAAGGTCTTGGGATCCTTGAGGACCGGGGTTTCGGGCGGCGCGATCTTGGCGGCGTCGGCGATCAGGGCGGCGAACGGGGCGGACTTGCCGCCAGCGTGGCTGACCAAGCTATCCTTGACGGTGATCTCGCCGGCCGGGACGTTCCACTTGGCCGCGGCTGCTTGCACGAACATCGCCCGCGCGCCGGCCCCGGCCTTGCGCAGCTGTTCCCACGAATTGGAGATCGCCGACGAGCCGCCGGTCAGTTGAACGCCCATGCCGCCATTGGCGTAGAGCTTGGCGTTGGCGGGGGCGTGCATGACCTTCACCCGAGCCCAGTCGGCGTCGAGTTCCTCGGCGACCAAGGCCGCCAGGCCCGCATGGTTGCCTTGGCCAAATTCGATGTGCTTGGACAGCACCGTCACCGCGCCGTCCGGATCGAAGCGGATGAACGGCCCAAAAGCGCCGACATCGACCTTGGATCCCGCGCTCATCAGGTCGGCGGGCGAGCAGCCCACCATCAGTGATCCGCCGACCAAGGTGGCGCTGACCACCACGACGTCGCGGCGGCTGACGCCCTCTTTACGCATCAGCTTGCTGAAAGGGGCGTTCATGGGTTCGCTCCTCGGCCGGTCGAACCCGAAGCGGCGGCGATCTCGGCGTCGATCTCGTTGGCGGCGGTCGTCGCGGCGGGCGCATTGACCAGCGGCGCCGAGGCCAAGCCCGCGGCGTCCTTGATGGCGGCGCGGATGCGTTGATAGGTGCCGCAGCGACAGATGTTGCCGCTCATGGCGTTGTCGATGTCCTCGTCGCTGGGCGACTTGGTCTGGGCCAGCAGGGCTGCGGCCGACATGATCTGGCCCGACTGGCAGTAGCCGCACTGCGGCACATCGTGGGCCACCCAGGCCTTTTGCAGCGGATGCGTCCCGCCCAGGCTCTCGATGGTGGCGATCTTGGCGCCGTTCAACGTGGCGATCGGCGTTACGCACGAGCGCACGGGATCCCCGTTGACGTGAACCGTGCAGGCCCCGCACTGGGCCATGCCGCAGCCAAACTTGGTGCCCGTCAGTCCAAGTTCGTCGCGAAGCACCCACAGCAGTGGAGTTTCGGGGTCGGCCTTGACGGTGACCGTCCTGCCATTGATGTCCAGAGTGGCCGTCATAGGCGCTCGCCTCCCCCACGAAAACCGGCCCGCCGACCCGGCATCGCGGTTTTAACACCGCTCAGACCCAAACCCGCCAGTGAAATCTTGGTCCAGTCAGGCTAGCGTGGCCACGACGTTCGCTTCGCTGTCAGGACCCACGCCCTTGGATTCCTTTCCCGCCTATTTCCCCCTGGCCGGCCGCAAGGTGGTGATCGCCGGCGTCGGCGAGGCCGCCGACAACAAGGCCCGGCTGTTCGAGGGCTCGCCGGCGACCGTGGTGCGGGTCGACGGTCCCGCCGCCTTCCTGCCCGGAACCTATGTCGGCGCGACCCTGGCCTTCGTCGCCGGGGACGACGAGGTGTTCCTTCAGGCGGCCGCCGGCGCGGCGCGGGCCGCTCGCGTGCTGGTCAATGTCGTCGATAAGCCCGCGATGAGCGACTTCAACACTCCGGCGGTGGTCGACCGCGGGGAGGTGGGGATGGCCGTCGGCACCGGCGGCTCCTCCCCGACCTTGGCCACCAAGCTGCGCAACGACATCGAGGCCCAGGTGCCGGAAGGCACGGGCCGGGTCGCCGCCCTGCTGCGCAAGTTCCAGGACGAGGTGCGCGGCGCCCTGCCCGCGATGCACGAGCGCCGGGCCTTTCTGCGCGACGCCGTGGTCGGCGAGGCCGCTCAGGCGGCGATGGCGGGCGACATGGAAAAGGCCGGTCAGCTGTTTCGCCAGGCCCTGGCCAAGGGCGTCGGTCGCGAGGGCAAGGTGCGGTTCATCGCCGGCAAGGGGCCCGCCGACCTGCTGACCCTGCGCGCGGTCCGGGCTCTGGGCGCGGCCGATGTGCTGATCGCCGACGACGGCGCCGCTCCAGAGGTGCTGCTTCTTCTCCGCCGCGACGTCCACCGGTTGCCGCCCGGCGAGGTCTCGGCCGAGGCGCTTGTCGCGCTGGCCCAGGAGGGCAAGCAGATCGTTAGGCTGGTCGTCGCGCCAGTCGACCCTGCGGTCATCCAGGCCCTGGCGGCCGCCTCGGTGGCGGTCGAGGTGTTGATGGCGGCGCCGGCGGGTTGATGCTCCCCGCTATTGATCCAGCGACCGGTCCTTGGTCTCGGGCAGCAGGAACAGCGTCACGAGCACGCTGATCAGCGTGAAGACGACGGGGTACCAGAGTCCAGCATAGATGTTGCCCGTCGCCGCCACGATCGCGAAGGCGCTGAATGGCACGAAGCCACCGATCCAGCCGGTTCCGATGTGATAGGGCAGCGATAGAGCCGTGTAGCGCACCCGGGTCGGGAACAGCTCGACAAGACAAGCGGCCAGGGGGCCGAACAAGGCCGTGGCGGCGATCACGAAAACGAAGAGCACGCCAAACATGCCCCACCAGTTCATCCGCGCCGGATCAGCCTTGGCCGGATAGCCGGCCTTCGCCAACGCCGCCTTGATCGCGGCCTCGCCTGTGGTCTTGACGGCCTTGGCGTCCTTGGCGGGCAGGCCCTTGGCGCTCTGGGACACGATCCGCGTCTCGCCGATCTGGACGATCGCCGCCGATCCCGCCAAGCCTGGGCGGTTGGCATAGGACACCCCCGCATTGGCCAGGGCGCTCTTGGCGATGTCGCAGGACGAGACGAAGGCGGCCTTGCCCACGGGATCGAACTGCAGGGCGCAATCCTTGGGATCGGCGGTCACCGTCACCGGCGCGCGCGCCTTGGCCTCGGCCAGGGCCGGGTTGGCGGCGCGCTCCAACAGGTGGAAGCCCGGGAAATAGAAAATCAGCGCCAGGGTCATGCCGCCCAGCATCACCGGCTTGCGGCCGACCTTGTCCGACAGCCAGCCGAACAGCACATAGAAGATGGCGCTGACCGCCGTGGCGGCCATCATCAGGCCGTTGATCGTGACGGGCGGGACCTTGAGGAACTTCTCCATGAAGGTCTGGACGTAGAAGAAGGTGGTGTACCAGACCGCGCCCTGGGCCGACATCATGGCGAAGAAGGCCAGCAGGACCAGCTTGAGGTTCTTCCACTGGCCGAAAGCCTCGGCATAAGGGGCCTTGGACGCCTCGCCGTCGGCCTTCATCCTGGCGAAGGCCGGGCTTTCGCTGAGCTTCAACCGCATCCAGACCGAGATGCCCAGCAGTCCGATCGACACGGCGAACGGGATGCGCCAACCCCAGGCGTCGAAGGCCTCGGGTCCGGCGTGCACGCCGAGGAGCCAGCGGGTCACCAAGATCACCAACAGGGCGCCGAACAGGCCAAAGGCCGCCGAGGTCTGCACCCACGAGGTCGACCAGCCCCGCTCCTTCGGCGGCGAGTGCTCGGCGACGTAGATGGCCGCCCCGCCATACTCGCCGCCCAAGGCGAAGCCCTGAACGCAGCGCAGCAGGATCAGCAGAATGGGCGAGATGATCCCGGCCTGGCGATAGGTCGGCAG
>JACMOF010000288.1 GCA_014378155.1 Caulobacter sp.
CGACGAGATCGCCTTCCAGACCAACCTGCTGGCCCTGAACGCCGGCGTCGAAGCCGCCCGGGCCGGTGACGCGGGCCGCGGCTTCGCGGTCGTCGCCCAGGAAGTTCGCGCCCTGGCCCAACGCTCGGCCGACGCCGCCAAGGAGATCAAGACCCTGATCTCGTCCTCGACCCAACAGGTCGCCTCCGGCGTCAACCTGGTCGGCCAGACCGGCGAGGCCCTGCAGGCCATTGTCGGCAAGGTCAGCGAGATCGACGCCCTGGTCAGCGAGATCGCCGCCGGCGGCGCCGAGCAGGCCACCGGCCTCAACGAGGTCAACGCCGCCGTCAATCAGATGGACCAGACCGTCCAGCAGAACGCCGCCATGGTCGAGCAGTCGACGGCGGCCAGCCACGCCCTGAAGGGCGAGGCCAACAGCCTGATGCAGATGATCGGCCGTTTCCAGGTCAGCGGCGCCCAGGTGGCCCGCACCACCACCACGCGCCGCGCCGCCCCGCCCACCCAGGTGACCCGCGCCCCGGCCCGTCCGGTGCTGTCGCCGGCCTCCTCGGCCAGCCGTCCGGGCGCCAATCCGGTCCGCGCCGCCCAGGCCAAGGTCGCCGCCTTCGCCGGCTCGGCCCAGCCGTCCTCGGACGATTGGGAAGAATTCTAGGGTTCAGTAAGCGTACCGCCCTCGCGTGACTGAGGGCGTCTCCTCCCCTCGAGGACTTTTAGGAAGGCCCCGCCGGTTCGCCCCGGCGGGGCTTTTTGTTTCGGGGAGATCGGGCTGTATGAAGCCTCGTTAGGTCGCGCCGAGGTGCCAGGGGTTGAGCAGGGCAACACCCGTGGCGACGAAATCCGCTGTATTCCGAGTGACCACGACCATGCCGTGGACAAGGGCCGTCGCCGCGATCAGCGCATTCCGTTCGGCCCTGGGATCGGGCACATGCAGGCTCGCGCAGCGCCTCGCCACGGCCGTGTCGATCGCCAGGACGCGGTCCTTGAACTCCACCAGAACCTGGTCATTGAGCCAAGCCCGAAGCGCCGCTCCCTGCCTGGAGTCCCGGCGTTCGATTTGCAGGACGCCGGTCTCAAGCTCCAAGATCGTGAGCGCCGAGATGTAGAGCGTCGCGGCGTCCGCCTGATCGGCCCAGGCGACAACCTCCTCATTTGCCCTGCCATGCCGGGCCTTGCGCAACTCGGAGACGACGTTGGTGTCGAGGATGAACATCAGTCGAGATCGGCGGGCCCAACGCCAATCATCACGCGAGGGGGCTCGAACTCCGTCTGCGCTTCATCGGCCATCGCGAGGGCGTCGGCAATGCTACGCGGGGCGCCGGCTAGCCGCCGATAGTCTTCGATGCTGAGCAGAACATGACGCGGCTGCCCCCGATCAGTGATGAACACCGGGCCGTTCGTAGCGGCTTTTTTCGCGCCGCTGGCGTCTTGGTTGAACTCACGGCTCGATAAGGTAGTGATCGGCATTGGCTCGCCCGAGGGTCATTGTAGTGACGTTACTACAATTTGACCCTCGGGACAACGGGCTCTCCCGCACCGCCCCTGGAGCAAGCCGCGCGATATAGGAATCGCACGGCTTGCTCTAGACTCTTGTTTTCGCATCGCTTTTGCGGAAAACCGGTGGCCACTTTTCCGCGCGATGCTCTAGGCTAGACGAATATAAGGCGGGACGCCGTACCGGAGCCTCGCTCGTTCGGCGACCGACGGAGCTCGCCTAAGCTTGCGTCACCCAGCCCTCGACGCCCATGGCCGCCTGGCGCAGGGCCTCGGAGCGGGTGGGGTGGGGATGGCAGGTGCGGGCCACGTCTTCCGACGACCCGCCAAACTCCATGGCCAGGCAATATTCGGCGATCATGTCGCCGACGCTCGGACCCACCATGTGGGCGCCGAGGATGCGGTCGGTCTTGGCGTCAG
>JACMOF010000289.1 GCA_014378155.1 Caulobacter sp.
AGCTTCTTGAAGCAGAGATTGGCGTGGCGTTGAGCGACGCCGCGCGAGGTCGCCGGGTTCGAGACGGCTTTCGCATCGCGCTCGTCGGGGCTCCGAATTCCGGCAAGAGCACCTTGCTCAATGGCCTGGCGGAACGCGACGCCGCCATTGTCACCTCAACGCCAGGCACCACGAGAGACATCATCGAGGTCCCGATGATCCTGGGCGGCTACAAGGTCCTGGTGGCGGACACCGCGGGTCTACGGGCCACTGAAGACACCATCGAGGCCGAGGGCGTTCGCCGGGCTCAAGCCTGGGCGCGCGAGGCCGACCTGCGGCTATGGGTCGTCGACGCTTCGATGTTCCACGTGAAACAAGGCGACGACTACGACGTCACCCGCCCCGGAGACTGGGCGGTGATCAACAAGATCGACATCGTCGACAAGGCTCGGCTCGGCGAGGTGCGTGATGCCCTGTCCGCCCGAGGGTTCCTTGTCGTCGAGATGGCCGCCCGGAAGCCAGGGGGCGCGGAAGCCGCGCGAGCGGCGTTGGCGTCCCACGTGGTTGACGCTCTGTCTGGCGCGGAGTTCCCCGCCGCGACGCGCATCCGTCACGCCGAAAGCCTGACCGAGGCCCGCCGCTTTTTACAACGCGCCCTGTCCGATGTTGGTCTGGAGGTGGAGCTCGCGGCAGAGGACGTCAGGCTCGCCGCGCGCGCCCTGTCCCGCATCACGGGCCGGATCGATCCCGAGGATGTTCTCGACCGCGTGTTTTCAAGCTTTTGCATCGGCAAGTGATGTTCCACGTGAAACATCGCCTTGAACCATCCACAGCCTAATCACAGATGTATGGCGACTGTTTCACGTGGAACAGCCGCGACCGACTCGCCCACGCGGTGAGTCCCGCGTATAAGGTTCTCTGCGCCCCCGCTGAGACGGGGGCGTTCGCATTGAGGCGCGCCGCTTGTCCAACACCTGGGATGTCATTGTCATCGGCGGCGGTCACGCTGGCTGCGAAGCCGCCTCTGCGTCGGCCAGGGCCGGCGCGCGCACGCTGTTACTGACCCACAAGCTCGAAACCGTCGGCGAAATGTCGTGCAACCCGGCCATCGGCGGGCTGGGCAAAGGCCATCTGGTGCGCGAGATCGACGCCTTGGATGGCCTCATGGCGCGGATGGCGGACAAGGCCGGCATCCAATATCGACTCCTGAACCGCTCCAAGGGGCCCGCCGTGCGCGGCCCCCGTTCCCAGATCGATCGCAAGCTCTATCGCGAGGCGGTGCAGGCCGAGCTGTTTTCCCACGTGAACCTGGACGTGATCGCCGCCGCCGCTGAGGACTTGATCGTCGAGGGCGGCGTCGTCGCCGGTGTGGTTGACGGGGAGGGCGGCGCCTATCGCGCGCCGCGCGTCGTGCTGACCACGGGCACCTTCTTGAAGGGCGTGATCCACCAGGGCCAGACTCGCACCCCGGCCGGCCGTGTAGGCGACGCGCCTTCGATCGGCCTGTCGGACCGGCTCTACGCGCTCGGCTTTGACATGGGCCGCCTCAAGACGGGCACACCCGCGCGGCTGGACGGCAAGACCATCGCCTGGGATCGCCTGGAAATGCAGGCCGCCGACGAGGACCCCGAGCCGTTCTCGTTTCTCAATTCCACGGTGGACGTGCCCCAGATCCAGTGCGGCATTACCTATACGACCGCCGAGACCCACAAGATCATCGCCGACCGCCTGGGCGAATCCGCCGTCTATGGCGGCCGCGCCACCGGGATCGGCCCGCGCTATTGCCCCTCGATCGAGGACAAGGTCGTCCGCTTCGCCGACAAGACCAGCCACCAGGTCTTCTTGGAGCCAGAAGGCCTGGACGACGACACGGTCTATCCGAACGGCATATCGACCTCGGTCTCGCCCGAGACGCAGTTGCTGTTCCTCCGCACCATGCCGGGCCTCGAGACCGTCGAGGTCATCCGGTATGGCTATGCGATCGAGTACGACTATGTCGACCCGCGCGAGCTCTACCCGACCCTTGAGACCAAGCGCCTGGCCGGACTCTACCTGGCGGGTCAGATCAACGGCACGACGGGTTATGAGGAAGCGGGCGCCCAAGGCCTGGTCGCCGGCCTGAACGCCGCGCGGGCGGGGCAGGGCAAGGAGCCCGCGATCTTCGCCCGCGATGAGGCCTATATCGGCGTGATGATCGACGACCTGGTCACCCGGGGCGTCACCGAACCCTATCGCATGTTCACCAGCCGCGCCGAGTTTCGCCTGGTGCTGCGGGCCGACAACGCCGACCAGCGCCTGACCGATCGCGGCCTTGAACTGGGCTGCGTGGGGAAGGACCGTGCAGCTGCCTGGTCCATGAAGAAAGCCGAGCTTGAGGCCGTTCGGGCCTTTGCCCGTTCGGTCAATCTGACGCCGGCCGCCGCCGTGAAGGCCGGCTTCAAGGTTAATGCCGACGGCCAGCGCCGCGACGTCCTGGCCATGCTCGCCCTACCGGAGGTTACGCTCGACGGCCTGACCTCGGTATGGCCGGAGATTTCCACGTGGAGCCCGATGGCCCGCGAGCAGATCGAGATCGAGGCGGCCTATGCCGGCTATCTCGACCGCCAACGCATCGACGCCGAAGCCTTCCGCAGGGAAGAGGATCTGCGCCTGCCGGGCGATCTGGACTACGTCCTGGTGGGCAGTCTGTCGAACGAGGTGCGCGAGAAGCTGCAGCGCGTCAAACCTCTCACCCTGGGCCAGGCGGCCCGCATCGAAGGCGTGACGCCAGGAGCCCTGACGGCGCTGCTGGCCCATGTGCGGCGCGCCCGTGCAGCCTGATCCCATGACCGACCTGATCATCGAACCGCTCGAGCCCCTCGACGCAGCCGCCTTCCAGCGGTTAACGGCATGTAGCGAGGCCCAGCTGTCCGACCTGCGGCGTTTTCAAGCCCTGCTCACCGAGTGGAACGCCGTGATGAACCTGGTGGGGCCGGCCTCGCTACCAAACTTCTGGAACCGCCATGCCTGGGACAGCGCGCAACTCCTGAAGCTGGAGCCCGAGGCCAGAATCTGGGCCGACCTGGGCGCCGGCGCTGGCTTGCCGGGCGTGGTGCTGGCGATCCTGTTGAAGGACACGCCGGGCGCCAAGGTCCATCTGATCGAGAGCATGACCAAGCGTTGCAAGTTCCTGCACGCGGTGGTCGATGACCTGAAGCTGCCCGCTGACGTTCATAACGGTCGCGCCGAGGAGCTCGACCTCAAGGTCGATGTCGTCACGGCTCGGGCCTGCGCGCCGATGGTCAGACTTCTGGGTTACGCCCAGCCCTACCTGAAGCGCGGCGCGACGGGCTGGTTCCTGAAGGGACAGGATGTCGCTGCGGAACTGGTCGAGGCCGCGACCTATTGGAAATTCGAGTCCGACCTGCGGCCCTCCCTGAGCGACCCGCGAGGCCAGATCGTGCAAGTGAAAGGGCTTAAAAGTGTCCGTAAAGTCTGACCAACCGCTGCGCGTCCTGGCGATCGCCAATCAGAAGGGCGGGGTCGGCAAGACCACCACCGCGATCAATCTGGGCACGGCCCTGGCGGCCTGCGGCGAACGGGTGCTGCTGATCGACGCCGATCCGCAGGGCAATTGCTCGACGGGCCTGGGCATCACCCGCATGCAGCGCAAGACCACGCTCTATGACGTGTTGATGGGCGAGAAACCGGTCGTCGACGCCGCGGTCCGCACCGAGCTGCCGGGCTTGGACGTCATTCCCGCCGACGCCGACCTGTCGGGCGTCGAGATCGAGCTTGGCCAGGTAGCGCGCCGGTCCTACCGTTTGCGCGACGCCCTGGAGCCGCTCCGCGCCGGCGGCCCCTACACCTATGTGCTGATCGACTGCCCGCCCTCGCTGAACGTGCTGACCGCCAACGCCATGACCGCCGCCGACGCCGTGTTCGTGCCGCTGCAGTGCGAATTCTTCGCTCTGGAGGGCCTCACTCAGCTGATGCGAACCATCGAACGCGTGCGCGGCAGCTTGAATCCCAAGCTGGAAATCCAGGGCGTGGTGCTGACCATGTACGACCGCCGCAACAGTCTGTCCGACCAGGTGGCGCGCGATGTTCGGCAACACTTTGGCGACAAGGTCTATGACGCGGTCATACCCCGCAACGTCCGGGTGTCCGAGGCCCCGTCGTTCGGTAAACCCGTGCTGCTCTATGATCTGAAATGCGCCGGCAGCCAGGCTTACCTGCGTCTGGCGCGCGAAGTGATCACGCGTGAAAAGTCACGGTTGGCCCAAGCGGCGTAGAGCCCGCTTGAGGATAACCATCCAAGTCATTGTCTGAGTTGAATGTTGAGCGCGTGCGGGAGTCGGTTGTGGTGGGAGAGCCGGGGATGTCTGAAGGTCGTCGTGGTCTGGGTCGGGGCCTGTCGGCTCTGCTCGGCGAGGTCGAATCCGCGCCCGCCCAGGCCCCCGGTGATACCGTGGGAGGGTCGCGCGAAGCCCCGATCGAACTGATCCGCCGTAACCCCAACCAGCCGCGCCGGACATTCCGCGAGGATGACTTGGTAGAACTTTCGGACTCGATCCGCGAGAAGGGCGTGCTGCAGCCGATCCTGGTCCGCCCCGCCGCTGGCGCCCCAGGCGAGTACCAGATCGTCGCCGGCGAGCGCCGCTGGCGAGCCGCGCAACGCGCCGGCCTCAAGACCATCCCGATCATGATCCGCGAGTTGGACGATTTGGCGGTGCTGGAGATAGGCATCATCGAGAACGTCCAGCGCGCCGACCTCAACGCCTTGGAAGAGGCGCTGAGCTACAAGGTGCTGCTAGAGAAGTTCGGTCGCACCCAGGAAGCGATCGCCCAGACCGTCGGCAAGAGTCGCAGCCACGTCGCCAATACCCTGCGCCTGCTGAACCTGCCGGACGCGGTGCAGTCCTACGTGACCTCGGGTGAACTGACCGCCGGCCACGCCCGCGCCATCGCCTCGGCTCCGGATCCGACGGCGCTGGCCAAGGAAGTCATCGCCAAGGGCCTGTCGGTCCGCGACGCCGAGGCCCTGGCCCGCCGGACCCCGCAGGCCGCCGGCGAAGTTCGCGCCAAGTCGGCCGGTGGTCGTCCCGCGAAGTCGAAGGACACCGACACGCAGTCGCTGGAAGCCGACCTGTCGTCGCTGCTCGGCCTCGATGTCGAGATCGACGACCGTGGCGGGGCCGGCGCCCTGACGATCCGCTATGCGACGCTCGAGCAACTCGATGACCTCTGCGGTCGCCTGACCCGCGCCATCTGAGTCCGAAAACGGACCCGTCTGTCGCGCATGGAGCGGACCGTTGCCGTGGTCCTGCCGGCTCTGTTTTCGACAGGCGAGATTGATCTGGTCGCAAACGGGCGACAACCTATTGATCCATAGGTATTATTCTGAGGAAATGGCGTGAAATTGGTCGCCGTCGGATCTGTCGTTTTCCACAGTTTTGAAGATCTAGAACTAAGCTGAAGCTTGACGGCGCGAGCGACTCCTAATCTGGCGCTGACCTTTTACCCCAGCGGCTTGCTACAGCCCCAGCCGCCGCGCCTTGCCGGCGATCTGCAGGGCCAGACGCTCGGAAATCAGCTGGTCGGGCGAGCCGGAGGTCTTGCAGGCCTTGTCGGCGGCCAGCACCTCGGCCTGGACCATCAGCAGCTGGTCCAGCGTCCAGGCGCGGGCCTGGCGCAGGAATTCGCGCTCGGTCTTCCAGAACACGCCCGACGCCTTGGCGGCGGCGGCCAGGTCGATGCCGTTTTTGTGCAGGGTCAAGGTGCGGCGCAGGCGGCCCAGATGGTAGCCCATGGCTCTCACCGCTGCGGGTCCGCCCTCACCTTCGGCGGCGGCGCGGCGCAGGCCGGCCTGGGCGGGACCCAGGCGGCCGCCAAAGGCGTCGACGGCGGCGTCGCCCAGTGAGGCCTCGGGCTCGACCCCCAGGAAGTCGGTCAGGTCGGCCGGGGTGGCCACAAAGCCGCTGCCCGGGTTCAGATAGAGCGCCAGGCGCTCGATCTCGGCCCGGGCCACGCCGCGCTCCTTGGGCAGGCGCGAGACGAACAGGTCAAGAGCCTCGCCGTTCAGACTGACCTTGTCCTTGGCCAGGGTCTCGCGGGTCAGGCGGGCCAGGTCTCCGGCCTCGTCCTCGTAACAGGGGATCACCGCCGCTCCGGTCGACTTCTCGGCGGCCTTGCGCAGTGCCGAGTTGCGGTCGAGCGCCCCGGCTTCGATCAGGAATAGGGCGTCCGGGTTGAGCTGGCCCTCCACATGGCGGGTGAGGGCCTCGGCGGCCTGTTTGTCGGGTCCAGTCTTCTCTCCCGTCAGCCGCAAGCGCACCAGGCGGCGCCCGCCCATCATCGACAGGGCCGACAGCTCGTCTTCCAGCTTGCCAGCCTGGCTGTCGAGATCGCTCTCGGTCAGCTGGGCGGTGTCGAAGGGATCGTCGGGCCGCTCGAACAGCCGCTTGGCCAGTTGGTCGGCGCGATCGCGCACGACTCCTCGATCACGGCCATAGATCACCACGGCCCGGATCTCGCGGGACGGGTCCTTCAGGAAGCGTTCGATGTCCGGTCGCTTCGACAGGATCATGGGCTAGGATCCTAGGCCTTGGCCTTGCCCGCCAACCAGACGGCCAGGTCGAGCTGGATCTTGCGCGCCACCTCGGTCGCCGCCCGCTCCTGCCCGTCCTGCTGAGCCGCGATGGCGGCATAGGGCTGGTCGGCGGAGTCGTAGGTCACTGCGGCGTTGGCCGTGCCAGCGCGCACCGTCAGGCCGGTCTTGGCGTCCAGCAGCTGCCAATAGGCCGTCAGGTTCAGCTCGTAGCGGTTGGCCACGTTGTCGACGCGCACGCCGCGGGCGTAGCGCATCTCCTTCAGCGTGAAGACCAGCTTGTGCGAGGGCAGGACATTGACGTCGCGCGCCAGGGCGTCGTCCAGCTGCTCGCGCACCAGATAGCCTGAGCGGCCTTCGGGCGCGACCACCTCTATGGCGCCCAGGCCCTTGGTGACGACCTGCGGTCCGTACAGGGGCGTGAAGCCGCAACCCACCAGGGCCACGGCGGAGGCGGCGATCAGGGCCGCCGGAAAGATCTTTAAGAGCGGAAAGCGGTTCATCGATCAGCCGGCCACGATGTTGACGATACGGTCTTTCACCACGATCACCTTGCGAACAGTCAGGCCCCCAAGGTGGGCCAGGACGGCGGCGTCCGCCAGAGCGATTTTCTCCACCTCGGCCTCGGCCGTCCCGGCCTTGACCTTGATCTCGCCGCGACGCTTGCCGTTGATCTGGATCGGCAGCACGCGCTCGTCGTCGGCCGCCAGGGCCGCGTCGGCCTTGGGCCACGGCGCGTCGACCACCATGCCGCTCTCGCCCAGATGGGCCCAGGCCTCTTCTGCCAGGTGGGGCGTGAAGGGCGAGATCAGGCGCGCCAGGATTTCCAGCGCCTCGGCGCGGGCGGCCAGGACACCCTGAGACGCGCCCTCGGCCGGGGCGGCCTTCAGCATGTTCAGGAACTCATACAGACGCGCCACGCCGCTGTTGAAGCGGAAGCCCTCGATCGAGTCGGTGACGAAGCCGATCAGGCGGTGCGCGCCCTTGCGCAGGGCCAGGGCGGCGGCGTCGCTGTCATCATGGGCGAAATCGCCCGCTGGCTGGCTGTCAAACTCATTCCACACCCGGTGGGTGAATCGCCAGGAGCCTTCGACACCGCTGTTGGTCCACTGCACGTCGCGCTCGGGCGGGCTGTCGCTCATCACGAACAGGCGGGCGGCGTCGACGCCGTAGGCCTCGAAGATGTCCTCGGGGGCGACGACGTTCTTCTTGGATTTCGACATTTTCTCGATGTCGCCGATGGTGATCGGCTCGCCGGTCGTGGCGTGGGCGGCCGAGCGTGCATTGCCCTCGACGGTGATACGGATGTCCGAGGGCTCAACCCACTCCCCGGCGGCGTTCTTGTAGGCCTCGTGGGTGACCATGCCCTGGGTGAACAGGCCAGCGAACGGCTCCTCCACCGACAGCAGGCCCTCGTCCTTCAGCGCCCTGGTGATGAAGCGGGCATAGAGCAGGTGCAGAACCGCGTGCTCGACGCCGCCGATATATTGATCGACCGCCATCCAGTGGTCGGCTGCGTCCTTGTTGATCGGTTCGGCCGCGGTCGGGTCCGTGAAGCGGGCGAAGTACCAGGAGCTGTCGACAAAGGTGTCCAGCGTGTCGGTTTCGCGCTCAGCCTTGCCGCCGCAGGTAGGGCAGGTGGTGTGACGCCAGGTCGGATGCCGCAGCAGCGGATTGCCCGGCTTGTCGAAGGCGACGTCGTCGGGCAGCACCACCGGCAACTGATCTTCCGGCACGCCGACGGGGCCGCAGGCCGCGCAGTGGATCACGGGGATCGGGCAACCCCAATAGCGCTGCCGCGAGACGCCCCAGTCGCGCAGGCGATAGACGGTCGCGCCCTGGCCTTGGTCCATGGCCTCGATGCGCGCCACCGCCTCGGTCTTGGCCGCCTCGATGTCCAGACCGTCCAGGAATTCGGAATTGAAGATCGCGCCGGGGCCGACATAGGCCTCCTTGCCGACGTTGAACGTCGCGGCGTCTTCGCCCGGCGGCAGCACCACCGGCAGGACGGGCAGGTCGTACTTGCGGGCGAAGTCCAGGTCGCGCTGGTCATGGGCCGGGCAGGCGAAGATCGCGCCTGTGCCGTAGTCCATCAGGATGAAATTGGCGATCCAGACCGGCAGGGTCTTGCTGTTGTCCAGCGGGTGAACGACCCGCAGCCCGGTGTCGCGGCCCAGCTTCTCGGCGCCCTCGATATCGGCCTCCGACGTCCCGCCCCGGCGGCACTCGGCGACAAAGGCGGCCACGGCGGGGTCGGCCGCCGCCAGTTGCTCGGCCAGCGGATGCTCGGGAGCGATGCCCACGAAGCTGGCGCCGAACAGGGTGTCAGGGCGCGTGGTGTAGACCTCCAGGCCGGTGGCATGACCCTCGGGCGCGACACCGTCGAACTTGAAGGTGAACCGCAGGCCCTTGGACCGGCCGATCCAGTTCTCCTGCATGATCCGGACCTTCTCGGGCCAGCGATCCAGGGTCTTGAGGCCGTCGATCAGGGCGTCGGCATAGTCGGTGATACGCAGGAACCACTGGGTCAGCTTGCGCTTCTCCACTGTCGCGCCCGAGCGCCAGCCCTTGCCGTCGATGACCTGCTCATTGGCCAGGACGGTCATGTCGACCGGATCCCAGTTGACCGAGGCTTCCTTGCGATAGACCAGGCCGCGCTTCAGCAGGCGCAGGAACCAGGCCTGCTGCTTGCCGTAATAGGCCGGGTCGCAGGTGGCGAACTCGCGCGACCAGTCGATTGAAAGGCCCAGAGCCTTCAATTGCTCGCGCATGGCGGCGATGTTGTCGTAGGTCCAGCCCTTGGGGTGGACGCCGCGCTCCATTGCGGCGTTCTCGGCCGGCATGCCAAATGCGTCCCAGCCCATCGGATGCAGCACGTTGAAGCCCTGGGCGCGCTTATAGCGGGCCACGACGTCGCCCATGGCGTAGTTGCGCACATGGCCCATGTGGATGCGCCCCGAGGGATAGGGGAACATCTCGAGCACATAGTATTTCGGACGCGCGTCGCGGGTGATCGGCGTCAGGAAGGTGTTGGCGTTCGCCCAGGCGGCGCGCCACTTGGGCTCGGTGTCTTTGGGATTGTAGCGGGCCATGAAACCAGACTGTAGGTGCGGGGCGTCACGCCTCTGGCGTGATCCGCGGAAGTCTTAAGCGGTTTCGGCCCAGGCGCGCTTTGTAAAAGTGCGAACGGGAGCCTTTTGTCACGCGGACAAAGGGCTCCCGCGAAGAACCAGGGAAGCCCTAGTTCTTGATGTTGGAAAGGCGAAGCTGACGGGCTCGCGTCAGGATGGCGTTCTCGACGTCGGTCGCCGTCTGCTCGGTGGCCGTGCTGTCGCTCCAGGTCCCGTTGGCGTCCTTAACCTGCTTGAAGATCGTGACGTTCAGGCCGTCGGCCCGAAGGCGAGTGTCAAGGATGTAGACCGTGGCCTTGAAGCGCTCGTCCGGCTTTTCTGGATTGGAGTACCAGTCGGTGACGATCACGCCGCCGTAAGGGTCGGCCGAGGCCAGGGGCATGAAGGCCAGGGTGTCCAGGCTGGCGCGCCACAGGAAGCCGTTGACGCCAATCGCGCCCGAGGCGGCCGGGGCCTGCTTGGAGCGTCCGAGATTGAATGGGTTGAAACCCGGCTCATCGCTTTGGCTGGTGAAGGTCCTGGGACCCTTGGTGCTTCCGCAGGCGGATACGCCCACGACAACCGACAACGCCAGAACGCCAGCGGCGACGCCGCGCAACACCGACCCACGCTCAAACGCCATAGTACCTCGCTCCAATGTCTCGCCGACGCGATCGCGCATCCTGGCGCGCCCCCGCAGCCGGAAGCGGTCTATAGCATGGTCGCGCCGCGTCAAAACAGGAATCGCGTGGCAGGACCGCCACAGGCGCCCGCTGAATCGACTCTTGCGACGCTTGCTCCGATCCAACGGCGGTTGACCGCGTTGTACTCAGGCCTTTAATCGATTTTCAGGGAACCCAATCCTATATGTCGGTTGACCTATAGCGGGTCCGGGTTGGGTTAGGTTCGAGTAGCGATGTTCGCGGCACGGTATTTCATGGCTGGGGCTACGGCGTTGATCCTGTTGGGATCGACGACGGTGGTCCATGCCCAAAGCAAGCCTCGCGCGGACTTCACCGTCAAGAACGACTTCAGCAAGCCCGCCCAGATCGCGCCCTTTGCGCCGGAGGGCCCGAAGCAGTCCCTCAAGTGGGACGCCAAGAAGGGCAAGTGGGGCCTCAAGCTCGACCTCGACCGGCCGCTTAATCGTGAGATGGAGCTGAAGGACGTCCAGGCAGGAGCCTATTACAGCGTCACCCCGTCGATCCGGGTTGGCGGCGCCGTGGCCTTGGGCGACAACAACCCCGCCCTGAACGCCCGCAAGAACGAGATCCAGGAAACCGCGCCCCGCGTGAAACTGGAAACCGCCTTCAAGTTCTAGGCGCCGAAGGCCTCCACTGCTGCTATTCCGATGATCCCGCTAGCCAGCAATTGGTCGACCGTGCTCGCCCGCACGCCGCCCAAGGCATAGACCGGCGTCGGGACGGCCGCGACGATCCGTTTCAGCGCCTCAACGCCGAGCGGCGGACCGGCCGAGGGGCTGGCGCTGGAGAAGATCGGCGACACCACCAGCGCATCCGGCCCCGCCGCCGCGCCCGCCCGCGCCGCGTCCTCGCCATGAGCGGCCACGGTCAGCCACCAATGGGCATGACGCGCGCGAATCGCGGGAAGTTCGGCGGTCATGCGTTCCGGCAGGTGCAGGCCGTCGGCGCCGAGCCGTTCGGCCAGCTCAGCGTTCGCGCCGATCAGCAAAAGGAGGCCGCGCCGGTAGGTGATTTGCCTGAGTTTTTGGCCCCGCGCCTCGGCGTCCGGAGCGCCAAAGGCTCGAAACACCACAGCGGCGCCGGGAGGCAGGCGCTCGGCTACGCCTTCGGGATCGGGCGTGCGCAGCGGATCGGTGAAGAACAGGAGGCGCGGGGCCGGCTTTCCGCGCACGAGCCATGGGCGAAACCGCGTGGCCGTTCTAGACAGGACCTCCATCTCGTCGATCGCGCGCCTTGAACCCTTGTCTCACGCCTCCTCCCGGGTCCGTCCCCGCATTCAGGCCGCCGCGCACGCAGCCGGCCGACCGGCCGACGCCGTGACCTTGGTGGCGGTGTCCAAGCTGCAGCCCTGGGACCATATCGCCCCCATTCTCGACGCGGGCCAGCGGGTGTTCGGGGAAAATCGCGTTCAAGAGGCCATGGGTCGCTGGAGCGAACGACGATCCGAGGTCGAGCTGCGGCTGATCGGACCCTTGCAAAGCAACAAGACCCGCGACGCCGTGGCTTTCTTTGACGTCATCGAAAGCCTCGACCGCGAGAAACTGGCCCGTGCCCTGGCGGGCGAGATCCAGAGCCAGGGCAAGGCGCCGCGCCTGTTCGTCCAGGTCAATACCGGCGAGGAGCCGCAGAAGGCCGGCGTGCTCCCCGATCAGGCCGAGGCCTTCGTCGCCCTCTGTCGGGGCCTGGATCTGCCCGTGGACGGGCTGATGTGCATTCCGCCAGCCGACATGGATCCCACGCCGCATTTTCGGATGCTGGGCGAGATCGCGGCGCGCAACGGCCTGTCCAAGCTCTCGATGGGCATGAGCGACGATTTCGAGATCGCCATCGCCTGCGGCGCCACCTCGGTCCGCGTGGGTTCGGCGCTGTTTGGGTCGCGCGCCTAGAGCATTTCTCGACCTGACTGCGTCAGGCCGTGAGCTCTAATCTTTTGTTTTGACGCATTTTTCTTCACGCGAACCGGAACCACTTCGCTCGAAAAATGCTCTAGTCGGCGACGATCTCCACCGCGTCGCCCGGCCTGGCCTCCGCCAGCAGCGCCTCGACATCGGCCCGCGCCAGGGCGACGCAGCCTTCGGTGCCTGGATAGTCGTCCCGCGCCAGGTGCAGGAAGATCGCCGAACCCAGGCCGTCGACCGGCGGATCGTCGTTGTGGCCGAGCACCAGGACCAGATCGTAGATCTCGTCATCGCGCCACATCCGCTCGGCGCTGGCCGGATAGGGCAGGGTCACCGGTCGATTATAGGCCCCATCGCCCAGCGCGTCGCACCAGCCATCGTGGCGTGCGATGGGCGCGGCGGGCAGGGCGGTGGTCGGGCCGTTTGGATAGGCATCCGGCCGATAGAGCACGCGGCGGATCGGCCAGGCGCCCAGCGGGCTCCGATTATCGCCCTCGCGCTTGTCGATCGCCGCGATCACCCCGGCCTTGCCCAGCGCGCAGCGCACGGTGTGACCGTTCAGCGTCATCTGGCCGTCGGCATGGGCGCGAAAGGTCATCGAGCGGCGGCTTGTCCAGAAGCGCCCTTGGCGCCGGGGGCCGCAGCGGTGCATGTTCCTGCTTATGGCGCAACGCAAAACCCTTCTCCTGGTCGATGACGACGATGATCTGCGCGGCGCGCTCGCCGAGCAATTGGCCCTTCACGAGGAGTTCACCGTCGCCGAGGCTCCGACGGCCGGCGATGGCGTGCGGATGGCCCGTGAACTCAAGCCCGACCTGGTTTTGCTGGACGTTGATCTGCCCGACATGGACGGCCGCGAGGCCTGCCGGCTGATGCGCAAGAACGGGGTCACCGCCCCGGTGATCATGCTGACGGCGGCGGCCAGCGACAGCGACACCATCCTAGGGCTGGAGTCCGGCGCCAATGACTATGTCACCAAGCCCTTCCGCTTCGGTGTGCTGCTGGCCCGCATCCGAGCCCAGCTGCGCAGTTACGAGGCCTCGGAAGACGCCCTGTTCCGAATCGGGCCCTACGAGTTCCGCCCGTCCGCCAAGCTGCTGATCGACGAGAAGCAGAAGAAGGTCCGGCTGACCGAGAAGGAAACCAACATCCTGAAATACCTCTACCGCGCCGGCGCAAAGCCGGTGTCGCGCGAGGAACTGCTGACCGAGGTCTGGGGCTACAACGCCGGGGTCACGACCCATACGCTGGAGACCCACGTTTACCGCCTGCGCCAGAAGATCGAGCCCGACCCAGCGATGGCGCGGATCTTGATCACCGAGATGGGTGGGTACCGACTTCAGCCTTGATTGGCGCCTGTCCCATTTCCAGCAAAAAGCCCCTGTCGCTGTGCGCGACCGGGGCTTTTTCCAATTCAGCGATCCGCCTGAAATCAGGCGTTTCCGATCACTACGCCCTCGGCTTGGGCCTTGCGGGCCGCATAGACTCCGGCGAAGTCGATCGGGTCGATCAGGAAGGGCGGGAAGCCGCCCTCACTGGTGACATCGGCGATCAGGCGACGGGCGAACGGGAACAGGAAACGCGGGCACTCGATCAGCAGGACGGGTTCCAGATCGGCTTCCGAAACGCCGCCAATGTGGAACAGGCCGCCGTACAGGACCTCGACATGAAAAACCGGCTGTTCGTCGCGCGTGGCGCGGGCCGACAGCTTCAGGTCCACCTCGAACAGGCCGTCGGTGCGGCCCCGGGCGTTCATCTCGACGCCCATGTCGATGGCGGGCGGCGGGCCGCCGGCGCGCAGCGAGTCGGGGGCGTGCGGGCTCTCAAATGAGAAGTCGCGCACGAACTGGGCGATGATGCGGATGCCGGTTTCCGTCCCTGCGGTGTCGTCCTGCGGGGCGGTCGGAGCGGCGGTCGTGTCGGTCATGGGCGATAAATCCGTATTCGGCGTCGAAATTGGCCGCTAGGAGAGAGCGGGGCTGCTAACACGCGGGCGACTGGCGCGCAACGCCGGGCGCCTGTCGCGCGAGCCCGTCTGTCCTATATAGGATAGATGTCCCGGCTGGGCGCCCGTCTTGGCCGCCCGACCCTGGTGAATGAGCGGAAACTGTCGTGTTTGAATGGATTATCCTCGCGGTTCTGGCCGCGGTCATCCTCTACCAGCTCTACGCCACCCTGGGTCGCCGGGTTGGACGTCAGCCCGAGGACGCGCCCGCCGCCGTGCCGGCCAGCGCCCTGCCGCATGACGTCAAGAGGCCCGAAGTGGCCGGCGAGGCGCTCAGCGGCCTGGCCGCCCTGCGCGCCCGGCAGTCCGATTTCGATATCGGCCACTTCCTGAGCGGATCTCGGCAAGCCTATGAGCTGATCGTCAAGGCCTTTGCCGCCGGCGATCGCGAAACGCTCAAGCCGTTGCTGGCCGAGGACGTCATGGCCAATTTCGAAGGCGCCATCGCCGCCCGCGAAGCCGAGGGCCGCACCGAAAAGGCCGAGTTCCTGGCCTCTCCGCGCACCGATCTGGACTCCATCACCGTAGAGGGCGACGTCGCCAAGGCGGTGGTGCGCATCTTGGCCGAGGTTCGCACCCGCTCGACCAGCGCCGCTGGCGAGGCGGTCGACGATCGTCGCACAGCCGACCTCTGGACCTTCCAGCGCGACCTGAAGAGCAAGAACCCCAACTGGACCCTGGTCCGCGTCGACGTCGCGGAGGCGTGATGCCGCGTCTCTGGGGGGTTCGAGGAGGCTTGGTCGCCGCCTTCGCCGTCCTGGCGCTCGCGGCCTGCGCCACCACGGCGCCGATCAAGCCGACCGGACCCGTCGCCGTGGGGCATGGGTCGGTCGAGACGACGCCGACCGCGCCCGGAAGCGTCGTGGCGTTCGCCGACCTGGCCGGCTGGTCGCAGGAAGACCACCTCGGCGCCCTGGACGCCTTTCGCCAGGGCTGCGGCGTGGCCACGGACCCTGCCATGGCCGAGGTCTGCCGCAAGGCCCGCGCCGATCGCCCGGCCGACGACGCCGAGGCGCGCCGCTTCCTGGAAATCAATTTCCGACCCGAGCAGATCCCCGGCCAGGGCACGCTGACCGCCTATTTCGCCCCGGAATCCGCGGCGCGGATGTCGCGCTCGGCGGAGTTCAGCGCCCCTCTTCGGGGCAAGCCCGTCGACCTGGTGGTGTTGGACCTGGGTCAGTTCGAACCCGGCTTCGCGGGCAAGAGGGTCACCGGCCGGGTCGAGGGCGGCCAGTTCGTGCCCTATCCCGACCGCGCCGCCATCGAGGCTTCGACCGAAAACCGGCCCCTGGCCTGGATGCGGCCGGAGGAGCTGTTCTTCTTGCAGATCCAAGGCTCGGGCGTGCTGATCCTGCCGGACGGCCGCCGCGTGCGCGCCGCCTTCGCGGGGAGCAATGGCCGGCCGTTCGTCGGCATCGCCACCGCCATGCGCGAACGCGGGCTGCTGCCCGACAACAACACCTCGGGCGACGCCATCCGCACATGGCTGGCCGACCATCGCGGCCCCGAGGCCGACGCCATCATGCGGCTGAACCCTCGCTACGTGTTCTTCCAGACCTTGGCCGATGATGGCAAGCAGGCGGTGGGGGCGGCGGGGATCCCGCTGCCGGCTGGCCGCGCCATCGCCATCGACCCCAGCAAGCATGCGATGGGCGAGCTCTACTGGCTCGACGCCAGCGCGCCCAAGCTCAGCGGCGCCTTCCCCGCCTACCGCCGCCTGGCGGTGGCGCTCGACGTGGGGGGGGCGATCAAGGGCGACGTGCGGGCCGATCTCTATGTGGGCACGGGCGCGGCGGCCGGAGCCGAGGCCGGGCGCGTGCGCCATGAGCTGCGGCTCTACCGGTTGGTTCCTCGGGGCTAGCGATGAAACGGCCGCCCCGCCAGGACGAGATGCGCCTGTGGGGCATGGTCACCGCCACGGTGAAGGCCAAGGCGACCCAGAAGGCCGTTGGTTGGACCCCCAAGGCCGAAAAGTCGCTGGCCCAGCCCACGACGCTCCAGCCGCTTGCCCCGCTCCTGCTCGACCCTCACAGCCTCAAGCCGGCGGGAAACAAGCGCTCGCCCGGTCCGCTCGAGGGCATCGAACCCAACCGCAAGCGCAAGATCGCCCGCGAGCACACGCCGTTGGAGGCGCGCCTCGACCTGCACGGCCTGGATCAGGACCGCGCCAAGCCGGTGCTTGAGGCCTTCCTGCGCCGCGCCTGGCAAGACGGCCATCGCGCCGCCTTGGTGATTACCGGCAAGGGGCGGATCGGGCAGGGCGTGCTCCGGTCACGGACGCCTGAGTGGCTGGCCGGCCCCGCCCTGCGCGACATCGTCGCGGGCGTCTCGCCGGCCGACAAGCGCCACGGCGGCGACGGGGCCTTCTATGTGGCGCTGAAGCGGCGGCCGCCTAGGGTCTGAACGCGCCCAGCGGTCGCCACGATTGTGGCGCCAAGCTTCGCCGCACTTCCGGAGACGCGCATGGACATCGAGATCGGGGCCGAGGCCAAGGACAAGAGCTTCAACCGGCGCGTGGCGATCACCGTGGTGTCCCTGTCGATCTTCATGGGCCTGTGCGGGGTCAAGGACGGCAACATCGTCCAGGCGATGCAGCAGGCCCAATCGGATGGCGTTGACGCCTGGAACGAGTACCAGGCCACCAAGACCAAGCTGCACATCGACGAGACGGCCCAAACCCAGGTCCGGTTGCTGGCTCTGTCCGCTGGCGCGCGCCCGCTGGCGGCGGTCGATGTCGAGGTCCTGCGGCTAGGGACCGAGATCGCCAAGTACAAGGCGGAGGTCCCTATGCTCAAGGCCAGGGCCGAGGGGTTTTCCGCTCGATATGACGCGCTCAACGTCCATGACGATCAGTTCGATGCTTCCGACGCCCTGATCTCGATCGCCGTCTCCATCGCGGCCGTGGCGGCGTTGGTGGAGATCTCGGCGGCGCTCTGGGCGTCCTGGGCCTTCGGAGCGCTTGGCGTCATCATGGGCCTAGCGGGCTTCCTGGGCTGGAGCCTGCACTCGGCGCTCCTCAGCAAGCTGCTGGGCTAGAGCATTTCCCGACCTGACTGCGTCAGGCCGTGAGCTCTAATCTTTTGTTTTGAGGCATTTTTCTTCACGCGAACCGGAACCACTTCGCTCGAAAAATGCTCTAGGCGCGCAACGCCTTCTCGGCCAGCCCCGACGTCCCCTCGCGCGCCACAAGCTTCTCGGCCACGGCGTCCAGTGAAACCCCGGAAGCCGCCAGCAGCACCAGCCAATGGTACAGCAGATCGGCGCTCTCGCTGGCCAAAGCGTCCGGACCCTGGGCGACGGCGGCGATCACCGTCTCGACGGCTTCCTCGCCCAGCTTCTTGGCGGCCAGGGCCGGGTCGGCCAGCAGCTTGGCGGTGTAGGACACCGACGGGTCGCCCCCCTTGCGGGCCTCGATCGTGGCGGCCAGACGCCCAAGCACCTCGAACAATCGGCTCATGCGGCCCCCTGCAGGTCGTCCAGGCGCACGGCGATGCCGGCGGCGGCCATGGCCCGCTTGGCCTCGCCGATGCTGATCTCGCCGAAGTGGAAGATCGAAGCGGCCAGAACAGCGGCGGCATGGCCGTCACGAGCGGCCTCGACCAGGTGTTCGGTCTTGCCCGCCCCGCCCGAGGCGATCACCGGCACGGTCACCGCCCCGGTCACGGCCTTGAGCAGAGGAATGTCGTAGCCAATCTTGGCCCCGTCGCGGTCCATCGAGGTCAGCAGGATCTCGCCCGCTCCCCGCTGGACGCACAGGGCCGCGTACTCGACGACGTCGAGGCCGGTGTCGCGGCGGCCGCCATAGGTCCAGACGTTCCACCCCGACCCGTCGGGGCGGGCCTTGGCGTCGATGGCCACCACCACGCACTGGGCGCCGAAGGCGTTGGCCCCAGCCGACACCAGGGCAGGGTTCTCGACGGCCGCGGTGTTGATCGACACCTTGTCGGCCCCGGCCAGCAGCAGGCGGCGCATGTCGGCCACCTCGCGCACGCCGCCGCCCACCGAGACCGGCATGAAACAGACCTCGGCGGTGCGGGAAATGACGTCCAGCAGCAGCCCTCGGCCGTCGCTGGAGGCGGTGATGTCCAGGAACATCAGCTCGTCGGCCCCCGCCGCGTCATAGGCGCGGGCCTGCTCCACCGGGTCGCCGGCGTCGCGCAGGGCCACGAAATTGACCCCCTTCACCACCCGGCCGTCCTTGACGTCGAGACAGGGAATGATCCGGGTCTTCAGCATCAGGCGGCCGCGATGGTCAGGGCTTCGGACGGCTTGATGGTGCCGGCATAGAGCGAGCGGCCCAGGATGGCGCCGGCGATCTCCACGCCCTCGCGGGCCTTCAGGCGCTCGATGTCGGCTGTCGAAGCGACGCCGCCCGAGGCGATGACCGGGATCGACACGGCGTCGGCCAGTTCGCCCACGCCGTCGACATTGACCCCCGTCAGGGCGCCGTCGCGGCTGATGTCGGTGATGATCAGGGCGGCCACGCCCACGTCTTCGAAGCGCCGCGACAGGTCGATGGCCGACAGGTCCGACAGGCCAGTCCAGCCGTCGATGGCCACCTTGCCGTCGCGCACATCTACAGCCACGGCGATCTGTTCGGGCCACAGGCGGGCGGCCTTGCGGACCAGGTCTGGGTCATGGACGGCGATGGTGCCCAGGATGACGCGCGAGACGCCGGCCTCGATCCAGGCCTCGACGCCTTCGAGGGTCCGAATGCCGCCGCCCAGCTGCACCGGAATCGAGATCGACTCCAGAATCGACTGAACGGCGATGGTGTTGATCGACTTGCCCTGGATAGCCCCGTTCAGGTCGACCACGTGCAGCCACGAGAAACCATCCTTGACGAAACGCTCGGCCTGATCGACCGGCGAGGTGTTGAAGACCGTGGCCTTCTCCATGTCGCCGTGCAGCAGACGCACGCACTGGCCGTCCTTCAAGTCGATGGCGGGATAGAGGATCATGGGCGCCATTCCAGGA
>JACMOF010000290.1 GCA_014378155.1 Caulobacter sp.
CCCGGCTTCGGCCTGACCGGGCCCGACCCGACCGGCGACTACTCGGACGAGCGGAGCATCGCCGTGCTCGCCGCGCTGATGGACCGGCTCGGGATCGGGCAAGCGGCGGTGGTCGGCTCCTCCATGGGCGGGCTGATCGCCTGGCGGTTCGCCGCGGCCGAGCCGGCGCGCGTCTCGAAGCTTGTGCTGATGGCGCCGGACGGTTTCGCGAGCCCGGGCCGCGGCTACGGCCCCGCGCCGGAGCGGCTGCCCTTGCTGATGCGGCTGCTGCCCTACACCGCGCCGAAGCCCCTTCTGGCCAGGACCATGCAGGGCGCCTATGCGGTGCCCGGGGTTCTGACCGACGCGGCGGTGGACCGCTACCACGCCATGCTGCTGGCCCCTGGGGTGCGGCGTGCCATCCTGGACCGCATGCTGCAGACGCGCCTCGTGCCGCCCGAACCGATCCTGGCGACGATCCGCGCACCGGTCCTGCTGCTGTGGGGCGAGCGAGATGGCGCGGTGCCAGCCTCCCACGCCGCCGATTATGAACGCGCCTTGCCCGATGTGCGCACGGTGATCCTGCCCGGGATCGGCCACGTGCCGATGGAGGAGGCGCCAGAGGCCTCGGCGCGGGCGCTGCGGGCTTTCCTCGAGGGCGAGACGGGCGGCTGAGGCGTGCCGACTCCTCCGCGGGGACGCGGGAAGCGGCGATTGCGGACTGGTGGCTGACGGGTCGGAAGGGCGCGCGTGAAATGGGCGTATGGGTCCAAGGGCTACGGGTTTGAAAATCATCCCGTCCGCCGCCGCCCTGACCCAGAGACCGCTTGTACCGAGTCGCACTCCCTCCGCCAGTTTCATTAGGAGTGTGCTCTCCGCCAGATGGGCCGCCGCGCTGAGTGGCAGGTTTCCTGGGGTTTTCGGGGCAGAGGTGTTGACTGGCTTACCACGGAGGCAGCCGGAAATCGCTCTCCGGAGGCCCTTTTTCTCCGGACCTCCTGACTTGGCCGATCTAGAGCAAAATCCGATCAATCGGGCTCATATCCAGCGGCGGCGAAGTAGCTGGCGCAGTCCTGGGGCGTGAAGGTCTCCAGGGCATCTCGGATGGCGATCTCCAGCGTATCGACGGTGCGGGCGGCGGCCTTGCGCAGAAAGGCCTTGAACTTGGAGAAGGCGTTCTCGATTGGATTGAAGTCGGGCGAATAGGGCGGCAGGTAGCGCAGCGTGGCGCCCACGGCTTCGATCGCCAGGCGGACCTCGTGGCCTTTGTGGGCGGGTAGGTTGTCCATGATGACGATGTCACCGCGTCGCAGCGTCGGCACCAGCGCCTGCTCGATGTAGGCCTGGAATGCCACCCGGTTCATCGGCCCATCCAGGACCATGGGAGCGGTCATGCCACTCAGGCGCAATGCGCCGGTAAAGGTCGTCGTCATCCAGTGTCCGTGCGGTACGGCGGCGCGGCATCGCTGGCCGCGGAGGGCGCGACCTCGTATCCGGGCCATCTTGGTCGACGCACCGTTGATCGCCTACGGCGCTCAACCATCGATGAAGACCAGACAGTTGGGGTCGAGGTCAGGCTGAGCGGCGAACCAGGCGCTGCGCCGCTCGGCGACGTCGGGCCTCTCCTGCTCGGCTGCGTGCGCTGTTTTTTTGAATGTCATGCCGTGGCGGTCGAGGAAGCGCCACACGGTACTGGCCGCAAAGGATGCGCCATGACCGGTGCGCAGCAGCTCGGCCAGCTCAACCAGGCTGATGTCCTTCTGCGCCTGGACCGCGCCCAGGATCACGGCCCGGAACGCCTCGATACGGCGAGACCGCCTATCGCCGCCCTGAGACTTGGCCTGGACCGAGCCGGTTGTGTTCACAGCCTGCATCCAACGCACGGCAGTCGCCGCAGAAACACCAAATCGCTCAGCCGCGGCCCGGCGGGACAGGCCGCCCGCCACCGCCGCCACCAGTCTGGACCGAAGATCTATGGAGAGTGGCTTGCCCATGCATGCTGGCCTCCCGCCCAGCCTGCATGATGAATCACATCTCAACCGCGTCGGGGAATCCCTTCCGATTCACAATGAACGGG
>JACMOF010000291.1 GCA_014378155.1 Caulobacter sp.
GCTTTTACGGTTTTTGATATGGAAAGGGCGGCTCCTCGTGGAGCCGCCCTTTTTCGTTCGTGGCAAGATTGGGGACATGCCCATGGGCATGTCCCCAACCGTGATTACTGAGACGCCTCGCCGCCTTCTTGCGAAATGTCTTCCAGCGTCTTGCCGACCTGCTTGGCGCCGTAGTCCTTGGCCACGTCGCCCAGCGACAGGATGCCGGTCAGCTTGCCCGCGTCGTCGAGCACGACCAGGCGGCGGATCTGGTGGCTGGCCATCTTGGCGGTGGCGTCGGCCAGGATGTCGTCTTCCTTGACGCTATAGACCTCGCCGTCGCTCATCGCCTCGGAGATCGGCGAGTCGAAGCTGCGGCCCTCGGCGACCACGCGCAAGACGATGTCGCGGTCGGTGACCAGGCCGATCACCTTGCCGTCTTCATCGACGATCGGCACGGCGCCGGTTTCGACATGGGCCATCACTTGGGCGACCTTGCGCACGGTGTCGGTGGGGGCGGCGGTGGAGACCTGGCCGGTCATCGCGTCGCTGACTTTCATGGGGAAGTGCTCCTGGAGGGAGTGAATGGGACCCTGACAGAACCCCGAGGCGAGCAGCCCGTTCCGTCGCGGCGCTTCCCGACGAACCCCGACGCAGGCTAAGTCCGCTCCACATCCAGGAGCTCCTCATGTCGATCACCATTCACCAGGCCAGCGTTCCGGTCTTCGTCCAGGGTCTCAAGGGCTTGAGGGGCGTGCTGACCAAGGCCGCCGCCCATGTTGACGCGAAGAAACTCGACCCCGACGCCCTGCTGAAGGCCCGGCTGTTCCCCGACATGTTCCCGCTGCTGCGCCAGGTTCAGATCGCCACCGACTTCGCCAAGGGCTGCGCCGCGCGCCTGGCCGGCGAGGAGGTTCCGGCCTGGGACGACGTCGAGACCGATTTCGCCGGCCTGATCGCCCGCGTCGACCGCGCCATCGCCTATGTCGAAGGCCTGGACTCCGCCCTGTTCGAAAACGCCGAGGACCGCGACATCATGCTGACGCGCCGCGGCGAGACCAGCGTGGTCAAGGGCCTGGCCTATCTGCAGACCCAGGCCCAGCCGAACTTCTTCTTCCACCTGACCACCGCCTACGCGATCCTGCGCAAGAACGGCGTCGAGGTGGGCAAGAAGGATTACCTCGGCTCCGCATGATGTGTCGGCGGCGACCCCTCAAGGCCGCCGCCGGAACGCCCACACCAAGGTCGCCAGGGCCGTGATCACCCCGCCGACCGCCGAAAACACCACCGCCAACTGGCCCAATAACTGCTGATCCATGACTCCACCCACTGACCCCCCTACCAACGGCGGGCTACGGGCCAGAGTGACTCCACGGGACGACGACTCCGGACGTATGTTCCGCTTTTGTTCTTTGCTAGTCTAGCGTGCAGAAGCCGCTAAGCTAGAGCGGCAGGAGACGCGCTGTGGTTAGAATTCGAAGAACCGGACTAAAAGCGCTTGTCACGATGTCCCTTCTCCTCATTTCGGGGTGCGGTGAGGCTCCATGGCGCGGTTGGATATACCCCGACAAAACCGACCTTACGCAGTCGATCGAGATCGGCCCCTACAAGAGCTTGAACGAGTGCCGCTCAGGTGTAAGGCGCGCCACTCTGAATATGGTCGATCCCACCGGCTGGGACTATGAGTGCGGCTTGAAATGCAGGCCCGACAAACAGCTGGGCGTAAACGTCTGCAAGGGGACCGCACGCTAGATGATTGGCGGTTGAATCATCATTTAAATCCGTTTCCCCGGCGAAGGCCGGGGCCCAGATTCAGCCTGAGCGTTTTGGGATGACGCGCCTCCTGACCCAGCACAAGCAACGCCCTCCCAGGGTTGGATCTGGGCCCCGGCCTTCGCCGGGGAAACGACACTTGGGGCGACGGGTCAGTTCAAGACCATCATGTTCTAGTCGCACCCCCCCGCTCCCCCCTGGCCGCGACTCCAAACCACACTGATCGGCCGGCGAGGTAAACGCCCCTTAACCCTCTTGGCCCAGACTCGCCCGGTTCCAAGAGTACAAGGTGACTGGCCATGGCGCGAGCGGCGCGGCGATCGAGTGTTGAACTGGTCTGGGACGCTATCCGCTATGGCTGGGGCCAGCCCTGGTCGGCGCGCTTCCGGGGCGGGGTGGTCTGCGTGGTCGGGGCGGGTCTGCTGCTGTCGGTCGCCACCTACAACGCCACCGATCCCAGCCTGAACGCCGTCACCGGACAGCCGGCCACCAACGCCCTGGGCGGAGCCGGCGCGGCCCTGGCCGACATCGTCATGCAGTCTCTGGGCCTCAGCGGCTGGGTCGCGGCCCTGCTGATGCTGGTGTTCGGCATGACCCGCGTCTCGCA
>JACMOF010000292.1 GCA_014378155.1 Caulobacter sp.
GCGCGCATCTGAGAACCGCGAAAAGCGGTCGGAAGTTCAAGCCTCGCATAGGCTGGGAGACGTTGATGAGTTCGAAGACCCTGGACCGCTCGCTGGTCCTGGACGCGGTGCGCGTGACCGAAGCCGCCGCCATCGCATCCTGGACCAAGGTGGGGCGCGGCGACGAAAAGGCGGCCGACCAGGCCGCCGTCGACGCCATGCGCAACGCGCTCAACGACCTCAATATCAACGGTGAGATCGTCATCGGCGAAGGCGAGCGCGACGAAGCGCCCATGCTCTATATCGGCGAGAAGGTCGGCACGGGCAAAGGCCCCAAGATCGACATCGCGCTGGATCCGCTGGAGGGCACCACCCTGGCGGCCAAGGCCATGCCCAACGCCCTGGCGGTGATGGCCTGGGCCCCAAAGGGCACCCTGCTCAACGCCCCCGACACCTATATGGACAAGATCGCCTGCGGGCCTGGCCTGCCGGCCGGGGTGATCGACCTGGACAAGTCTCCGGCTCACAACGTGCTGTCCCTGGCCGCCGCCAAAGGCGTGGATCCCTCGCACATCACTGTCTGCGTGTTGGACCGTCCGCGTCACGCCGAGATCATCGCCAGCATTCGCTCGGTGGGGGCGCGGCTCTATCTGATCACCGATGGCGACGTGGCCGGAGTGATCGCGACCACTGATCCTTCGACTGGCATCGACCTCTATGTCGGGTCCGGCGGCGCGCCCGAGGGCGTGCTGGCCTGCGCGGCGCTGAAATGCGTGGGCGGCCAGTTCCAGGGCCGGCTCCTCTTCCGCAACAGTGACGAAAAGGCTCGGGCCGCACGGTGGGGCATCACCGAACTCGACAAGAAGTACGACCTGCACGACATCGTCCGGGCCGACGCCATCTTCGCCGCGACGGGCGTTACCTGGGGCAATCTGCTCGACGGGGTGACTTATAAGGACGGCTTCGTCCACACCCACACCCTGGTGATGAACTCCTCGACCGGCACCGTCCGCGAAGTGCGGATGAAGCGGAAGGTCTAGGCTTGGTTTTCGCGCGCCTTGTCGCGCGGGCGTCGCCCTTTTCAGGTCATAACCGCGCCGCCGCCGTTCGGCGGCTGAGCCGTCGTTGGCTCGCGTCTTCCCATTGACTAAGGTCGCGGCGAATCCCGCCGCCATTCGAGGCCCTGCATGACCACCCTGATCACCCTCGCCGACCATCTGGCCGCCGAGCGGACCGCCGACGACGCGGTCAAGGACGTGGTCGCCGCAGTCGCCGCCGCCTGCGTCCAGATCAGCAAGGTCGTGGCGTCCGGCGCGATCTCCGGCAGCCTCGGCGCGGCGGGCCAGATCAACGTCCAGGACGAGGAGCAGAAGAAGCTCGACATCATCACCAACGACATCTTGCGGGACGCCCTGAAGGCCTGCGCGCCGGTGGCGGGCCTGGCCTCGGAGGAACTGGAAGAGATCGAGACCACCGGCCGGGAAGGGGGCTTCCTGGTCACCTTTGATCCGCTGGACGGCTCCAGCAATATCGACGTCAATGTCTCGGTCGGCACGATCTTCTCGATCCTGCCCGCGCCGACGGCGGGCGTCCCGACCGAGGCCGACTTCCTGCAGCCCGGCCGCCAACAGGTGGCGGCCGGCTATGCCGTCTACGGCCCCCAGACCATGCTGGTGCTGACCCTGTCTACGGGTGTGACGGGCTTCACCCTCGATGCGGACGGCGCCTGGCGGCTGACCCACGGCGACATCGTGATCCCCGCCGACACCGCCGAGTTCGCGATCAACATGTCCAATCAGCGCCACTGGGCGCAGCCGGTGCGGCGCTATATCGACGGCTGCCTGGCGGGCAAGCCGGGGCCGCGCGGCAAGAACTTCAACATGCGCTGGGTGGCCTCAATGGTCGCCGACGTCCACCGCATCGCCATGCGCGGCGGCGTCTTCCTGTATCCCTGGGACGCCCGCGAGCCTGATAAACCGGGCAAGCTGCGCCTGCTCTACGAAGCCAACCCGATGTCGCTGATCGTCGAGCGGGCCGGCGGCAAATCGACGCTCGACGGGGTCACGCCGATTCTGGACGTCCAGCCCACCAAGCTGCACCAGCGCGTGCCGGTGGTGCTGGGCTCGGCCAATGAAGTGGACCAGGTGGGGGCAGGGTAATCACCCGAGCCGGCCAAGAATCCCTCTCTCATGGAGAGAGGGAGGGGCCCGCCGCCGGAGGCGGTGGGAGGGTGAGAGGCTACACTCTCTCCGATCGGAGCACGGCAAGTATCGTCCGCTGTGGCGCTGGGTCTGGCGAAGGTGGCGGTCGCTGGTAGCCGCACCCATGGCGAGAGCTCGGGACTGACCCCTCGAGGTGTTCAACGGCAGAATTCCGGATTTTCTGGTTGGCGGCGAAACCTCTCACCCTCCCACCGCTTCGCGGCGGGCCCCTCCCTCTCTCAAAAAGAGAGGGTTCTTTCGCTGCGTCCGCGCCTGACGCACCGCCGCCCTATCTTCCGTCGTCGCGCCACATGGAGCGAATCCGTCAAAGTGGGTAGGCTTGGAGCATGACCAAGAACGTCCAGAACGCTCATTCCAGCCGCTTCCCCGCGCGGGAGGCCTGAGCCATGGCCGACGGCGCCGCCGCCCCTATCGACACCGCCCATTTCCTCGACGTCTCCCGATCGCTGAGCGGCCGGGCCTGGCGCGAGCGGCCGGGCGATGCCGCCGCAGCGCGCAGCCACCAGCAGGTCCACGGCCTGTCCGAGCCCCTGGCCCGGGCCCTGGCCTCGCGCGGGATCGGGGTCGATCACGCCGAACACTATCTGCGGCCCACCCTGAAGGCGCTGTTCCCCGACCCCTCCAGCTTCACCGACATGGATGTGGCGGCGACGATCCTGATCGACGCCTTGGAGCGCGGCCGTTCGACCATGGTGTTCGCCGACTATGACGTCGACGGCGCCACCAGCGCCGCCCAGTTGGTGCGGTGGTTTCGGCACATGGGCGTCGAGCTGCCGATCTATATTCCCGACCGCCTGACCGAGGGCTACGGCCCCAGTCCCGCGGCCTTCAAGACCATCCGCGACACCGGCGCCGAGTTGGTCGTCACGCTGGACTGCGGCGCGGCGGCCTATGACGCCATCGCCAGCGCCGCCACCATCGGCCTGGAAGTGGTGGTGATTGATCACCACCTGATGCGCGAGGACCCGCCGGCCGCCGCCGCCGTGGTCAATCCCAACCGGCCGGGTTGCCAGAGCGGGCAGGGGGTGCTGGCCGCCGCTGGCGTGACCTTCGTGCTGCTGGTGGCGCTCAACCGCGAGGCCCGCAAGCGCGGCCTGTTCAGCGAAGACCGTCCCGAGCCCGACCTGCGCCAATGGCTCGACCTGGTGGCCATGGGTGAGGTCTGCGACGTCACTCAGTTGGTCGGTTTCAATCGCGCCCTGACGACCCTGGGCCTGCGCACCATGTCCAGCTGGGGCAACCCCGGCCTCAAGGCCCTGTTCGAGGTGGGCAAGGGTTCCGGCCCCGCCTCGGTGTTCCATGCCGGCTTCATCCTGGGGCCGCGCATCAACGCCGGCGGCCGGATCGGACGTTCGGATCTCGGCGCGCGCCTGCTGTCTACGGACGACCCCGAAGAGGCCCGGATGCTGGCCGAGGAGCTGGACGGCCTCAACACCGAGCGCAAGGCGGTCGAGGCCGGCGTGGTCGAGGAGGCCGCCGCGGTTCTCGAGCGCGGCAGCAACTTCAATCACGACGCTCCGGTCATCGTGGTGGCGGGGGAGGGGTGGCACCCCGGCGTCATCGGCATCGTCGCCGGGCGCCTGCGCGAGCGCTATCGCAAGCCGGTGGTGGTGATCGGCATCGACCGCGCCGCCAATGTCGGCAAGGGCTCGGGCCGCTCGCAGCCCGGCGTCAATCTCGGCGCGGCGATCCAGGCCGCCTTCGAGGCGGGCTTGCTGATGGCCGGCGGCGGCCACGCCATGGCCGCGGGCCTGTCGATGCGCCCCGACGCCATCCCCGAATTCCGCGCTTTTCTCGAAGAGCGCCTGGCCAGCGAGATGGACGCCGTGGGCGTCGAGGGCGTGGATATCGACGCCCTGGTTCAGCCGCGCGCCGCCAACCGCGCCCTGTGGACCGAATTTCAGCAGATGGCGCCGTTCGGTCCTGGCAATCCCGAGCCGATGTTCGCCCTGGCCGGCGTGCGCCCCGAGCGGGCGATGGCGATGAAGGGGGGGCACGTCCGCATGGATCTGGTCGGACCGTCGGGCGACCGAATCAAGGCCATCGCCTGGCGCTGCGCCGAGACCGATCTGGGCCGGCGCCTTCTGGCGGGCGGCGGCGCCCTGCATGTGGTCGGTCGTCTGAAACCGGACGATTATATGGGCCGCGAAGGGGTGCAACTGGAGATCGAGGACGCCGCCGACCCCCGCATGCGCACCGCTTGAAAAAACTACACCGGGTCGCTTGCGCCTCGGGGGGAAGCTTTGTATATCGCCTGCTCTTCGCGGCCACGTGGTCCCTTCGTCTATCGGTTAGGACGCCAGATTTTCATTCTGGAGAGAGGGGTTCGACTCCCCTAGGGACTACCACCGCCAAGCCTACTTAGACTTTACATGCGAATACCCGCCTGATGCAGGCGCCGTGGTCCCTTCGTCTATCGGTTAGGACGCCAGATTTTCATTCTGGAGAGAGGGGTTCGACTCCCCTAGGGACTACCACCACGACCATCACCCAGGTTTATGTCGGTTTTGAAGCCGCGACGAAATGTCGCGGCTGTCACCTGATGGGCAATCCCCCTCAATTGGTTATTGACGGCTCTCCTTACGCGAGAACAGTGTTATTCAGTGGTGCTCGCCCCTTGGCTGTTTGGGTGGGCCAGAGGGGCGGAATGTCTGGTTTCGATTTCGAAGCATCGGGATCGCACGAGGAATTCGTGCGGATCAGCGGGCGCGTGAAGTGGTTTGATACGGGCAAGGGTTACGGTTTCATCGTGCCCGACGATCCGGGTCAGACCGGCCTGAAGGACGTGCTGCTGCACGTCACCTCGCTGCGCAACTGCGGGCGGGAGTCGGCGCTCGAGGGCGCGGTGATCGTTTGCGACGTGGTCAAGCGCCCCAAGGGCTGGCAGGTTTCGGAGGTGGTCGACCTGGACGAAAGCGCCGCCAGCGACTCCATAGAGCGTCCCAAGCGGCCGTTCGGCGACGCCGGCATGGGCTTGCGCCGCGAGCGCGACAGCTTCCGACCGGGCATCGACAGCGGGCGTCAAGCGCTGGAGCCTGTCGGACCGGCCGAGCGCGCCAAGGTGAAATGGTTCAACCGCACCAAGGGTTACGGCTTCGTGGTTCGCGACGGCCAGCCTGGCGATATCTTCGTGCATATCGAGACCCTGCGTCGCGGCGGCCTTGAAGACCTCCAGCCCGGTGAAGACGTGATGGTGCGCTTCGCCGATGGACCTAAGGGCCTGGTCGTCGCCGAGATCACCGCCGCCGACGACTGACAGGGCGGCCACGTTTTCGCCATCGCGTGCAGCGTCCTATTAGGACATGTCGCGAGAACGGCTTGGCGAGATATCCAACGAGATGGGCAAGGCGTGATGACGACTCTGGGACGACGGGTTCCGGGACGGCAGGTCATCGTCCTGATGTTGCTCGGCGTGGCCTTGGTGGCCGCGCCCGCCGAGGCCTTCCAGGCCAAGCCCAGGCCGGCCGGCGTCGCCGGCAAGCCCACCAGCAGGCTCGACACCGTCGAAATCCGGACCAGGCGGGGTTCGGCCAAGTTCACGGTCGAGCTGGCCGTCAGCCGCGCCGAACAAGAGCGGGGGCTGATGTTCCGCAAGTCCCTGGCGCTCGATCGCGGGATGCTGTTTCCGTATAACCCGCCCCAGCGGGCGGCCTTCTGGATGAAGAACACCCTGATCCCGCTCGACATCATCTATATCGCGCCCAATGGCCGGGTGCTGTCGATCGCCCGCAACGCCGTGCCGCACGATGAGACTCCGCTGCCGTCCGGGGGCGTGATCGGCGGTGTGCTGGAAATCCCGGGCGGCCGCGCGGCCCAGCTGGGCATCCTGCCCGGCGATCGAGTGCTCAACAAAATCTTCCCGAAAGGCTGAGTTCCGCCGGAAACCGTGCTCGGATGCGTTGCTCCGCGCGACGAAGCCCTGTAGAGCACGCGCCTGCCGGTGTTCCGGAGCGTAGCGCAGCCTGGTAGCGCATCTGGTTTGGGACCAGAGGGTCGCAGGTTCAAATCCTGCCGCTCCGACCACCGCAGGCCCTTTTTGGGTGATAGACCGACCTGGAGAGGCTCATGCTCGCGCGCATCTACCGCCCCGCCAAGACCGCCATGCAGTCCGGTAAGGCCAAGACCACGCATTGGGTGCTGGAGTTCGAACCGGCCTCGGCCAGACGGTCCGACCCGCTGATGGGCTGGACCCAGTCGAGCGATATGAACGGTCAGGTCCGCCTCGACTTCGAGACCCGCGAAGAGGCCGTGGCCTACGCCCAGCGTCACGAAATCTCGTTCCAGCTGTTCGAGCCCAAGACGCCCAGGCGGATCATCAAGGCCTACGCGGACAACTTCGCCGCCGGCCGTCGCCAGCCCTGGACGCACTAGGCTTTCCGCCTCAACATTTCCGCCCGAAGACCACGAAGTCGGGCCTCAAGGTCCGCGCCCTTAGCTCAGATGGATAGAGCACTCGCCTTCTAAGCGAGCGGTCGCTGGTTCGAATCCAGCAGGGCGCGCCAC
>JACMOF010000029.1 GCA_014378155.1 Caulobacter sp.
CCGCGAAAGTGGTTGCTGGTGCCGCCGAGCGGGAAGGGCAGGCCCCAGCGGGCCAGGGCCGGCTGCAGCACCTCGAACTGGACGGCGTATTCCAGGGCGAACTGGTCGCCGATGAATCGTCGGTCGGCCTCGATGCGCAGGGGCGCCTGCAGGCACGCCAGGTCCTCACGCTCGGCCGCGAAGCGGGCGGCGGCCTCGCGCAGTTGGCCCGGATGCGGCGCGTCCTCGGCGTCGTAGATCACCACCAGCCCTCCGCGCGCCCACTCAAGGGCGTGGTTGCAGGCCCGCGGCTTGGTCTGGGGTGAACCGGGCGGCACGATCAGTACCTGGATAAAGGTCGGCAGAGGCAGGGCCTGGAACGCGGCCTGGGTCGCATGGTCGCTGGCCTCCAGGGCGATCAGCACCTGCAGCCGGTCGCGGGGATAGTGCAGGCGCGACAGGTTCTCGACCAGCTCGGCGGCGACCGAAGCCTCATGGAACAAGGGACAGATCACGGTGTAGACGGGCAGGGCGTCGTCCTCGGGGTCCGGCGGGGTGACGATGACGCGCGGCGTACAAGCCGCCGCCAGCTTGATTACGGCGCTGAGCAGAAAGCCGACCATAAACGTCCAACGGCACAACTCGGCCAGCAGGGACGGCCGGGTGAGGGCAAGGGTCAGAACCGCAATGGCCAGACCACCAAGCGTGACCATCTGGGCCGTCGAAAGCCGGCGATGCGCGCCGTCCGCCAAGGGCTGGGCCGGGGATCCGGCCTCCGGCGGCGGCGGCGTGCGTCCGACCAGCGTCGGCGGCTGTCGTTCCTCTCGCGCCATCGCTCCCCCGTTGCGCTCGCAGAAATTCCAGCGTGCAGATAGCGAATATTCAACCCTTGGCTGTCAAATGCAAAAACACACGTTTTTCGGAAATCTGTCGGGGAGTTGCGGCGACTGTGTGATTCCCGTTTAGTGTCGGGTTCGGGGATAGCCGAGGGGAACGCTAAATCGTGACGGTCGCGTTGAAGAAGCCGCACAAGTCGGCGCGCAAGCCCAAGGGCGACGGGCACCTGCGTCGCGGTGAGATCTTGGCCGCGGCCGAGAGGATCTTCATCGCCGAGGGCTATGCCGGCGCGACGATCCGCAAGATCGCCGACGCGGTGGGCGTGTCATCAACGGCCCTCTACATGCACTTTCGCGACAAGGACCAGATCCTGCTGGAGATCAGCGACGACGCGATCGGCCAACTGCTGGCCGTCAATGTCGACATCGCCCACCGGCCGATCGACGCGGTGTCGCGGGTCAAGCTGATGCTGGAAGCCTATATGCGCTTCGCGCTCGACAACCCTAACACCTACCAACTGGTGTTCTGTGGGTCGCGCGACGTGATCTCCAAGGAAAAGCAGGCCGCCACCGCCGACCTGGGCGACCGCTGCTTCGAAGAGTTCAGCGGCCCAATCCACGAGATCGCCGCCTCCGGACGCCTGCGCACCGGATCGGGCGAGAGCGCCGCCCAGGTGCTGTGGGCGGCGTGCCACGGCCTCGTGGCCCTGATGATCACCATGCCCGACCGGGACTGGGCGCCGCGCGAGGAACTCATGCAGGTCACGCTCGACGGCCTGCTGCACGGCCTGGTCACGGACTAGGTTGATGCGTGCTGGCCTGGCCGCCCTGTGCGTCGGCGGTCTGTTGGCCATGGCGGGGCCCGCCGCAGCCCAGCGCGTGATGTCGCTTGATTCCTGCGCCGATCAATATGTGCTGGCCCTGGCGCCGCGCGAGACGGTCGTCGGCCTGTCGCCGCGCAGCGATGCGCCCGACTCCTTCCTGCGCGTCCAGGCCAAGGGGCTTCCTCAGCGGCGCACGACGATCGAGTCGGTGCTGGGCGCGCGGCCCGACGTGGTGGTGCGGCAGTGGGGCGGCGACGCGCGGCTGACGGCGGCGCTGGCCCGGCGCGGCATCCGCACCATCAGCCTCGACGACGCCAGCGACTTCGACGGCGTGCGCGCCAATGTCCGCAAGGTGGCCAGGGCGCTAAGCCGCCAGGGGGCGGGGGAGGCTCTGCTGACCCGCATGGATGGCAAGCTGGCGCGGGCGGCCGGGGCGGGGCGGGGACGCAGCGCCTTCTATCTGACGCCCGGTGGCTATACGGCCGGATCAAACACCATGATCGACGCCATGCTGAAGGCGGCCGGTTTCACCAACGCCTCGACCCAGCCCTATTTCTCGCCCGCGCCCTTGGAACGACTGGTGGTGGCGCCGCCCAAGGCGGTGGTCCTGGGCTTCTTCGACCTGACGCGGGCGGGCGCGGACCGCTGGGGTCCCGGGCGTCACGCCGCGCTGCGCAAGGCCACCGGCGGACGGGTGATCGCTTCGCTGCCGGGCGCCCTGCTCGGCTGCTCGGCCTGGTTCGCCGCCGACGGCGCTGGGGCCCTGGCCAAGGCGACGCGGCGATGAGTACCCGCCGTCTTGAACTTCTGCTCCTGCTGATCCTGGTCCTGACAGCCGTGGTGGCGATCTCCCTTGGGGAAAGTCCGCTGTCGGCCGCGCAATACCATCAAGCCCTGACACAGCCGGGCTCTCCGCCCGGCGAGGTGTTGTGGGCCATCCGCTTGCCGCGCGTGCTCATGGCCGCCCTGACCGGAGCCGGCCTGGGGCTGGCGGGAGCGGCGATGCAGGGCCTGCTGCGCAACCCGCTGGCCGAGCCGGGCGTGCTGGGCGTTTCGGCCATGGCGGGGTTGGGCGCGTCTCTGGCCATCGCCGGCGGCCTGGCGGCCTTGCCTGGCGCGGTCGAGCTCAGCGCCCTGGCCGGGGCCCTGCTGGCCGGCGCGGCGGTGGTCGGGCTTGCGGCGCGGTTTCGCGAGCCGGAAGTGCTGATCCTGTTCGGCGTGGCGCTTTCGGCCTTCGCCGGCGCCCTGACCGCCCTGGTCTTCAACCTTTCGCCGTCGCCGGTGGCCATGGCCGAGGTGCTGGCCTGGCTGATGGGATCGGTCGAGAACCGGGACATTACCGACATACTGCGCGCCCTCGCACCGATGGCGGTGGGGGCGGGGCTCTGTTTCTACGCGGCCCAGGGCCTGCGCATGCTGACCTTGGGCGAGGAGGCCGCGCAGATGTCGGGATTGCCGATGGCCCGGCTGCGGATGGCGACGGTTGCCGGCTCGGCTCTGCTGGCCGGGGCGGCGGTGGCCGCGGCGGGCGTCATCGGCTTCGTGGGCCTGGCCGCGCCGCACTTGGTAAGGGCCTCCGTGCGCGATGATCCAGGCAAGATCCTGCGGCCCTCGGCCCTGGCCGGGGCGCTACTGCTGGTTATCGCCGATCTGGCTGCCCGGTTGATCCCGTCCGAGCAGGAGCTGAAGCTGGGCGTGGTCACCGCTCTGTTTGGCGCGCCGGTCTTCGCCTTGCTGGCCTGGCGCGCGGCGCGGAGCTGGCGGTCGTGATGGCGGCCTGGACCATCGAAGGCGCCCAAGCCCGACACAATGGGGCCCGGCGCGGCAAGGCCTTGGTGCTGGACGACGTGTCGCTGAGCGTGGCGCCCGGTGAGGTGCTGGGTGTCGTCGGTCCCAACGGCGCGGGCAAGACCAGCCTGCTGCGTGCGGGTCTGGGCCTGATGCCGCTGGAAGCTGGGCAGGCGCTGCTCGGCGGGCGACCGCTCGCGCGCCTCAACCCGGTCGACCGCGCCCGCCTGGTCGGCTATTTGCCGCAGGAACGCCGCCTGGCCTGGAACCTGCGGGCCGTGGATGTCGCCGCCCTCGGCGCGCCGGACCTGCCGCCCGGCGAAGCCTTGGCCGTCGCCCGCGAGCGGCTGGCTAGAGTAGGGATCTCTGAGCTGGTCGACCGCGGCGTGCTCGACATGTCCGGCGGCGAGCGGGCGAGGGTGCTGCTGGCGCGGCTATTGGCCACCCGTGCGCCTTTGCTGGTCGCCGACGAGCCGGTGGCGGGCCTGGACCCAGACGCTCAACTGCTAACTCTGGACCTTCTGCGCGCCGAGGCGGCTGGTGGGGCGGCGGTGGTGGTGACGCTGCACGACCTGGGCTTGGCGGCGCGATGCTGCGACCGGGTCGTGGTGCTGAACCGCGGGCGCGTCGCGGCCGATGGCGCGCCGATGGAGGCCTTGTCACCGGCGGTGCTCGAAGCGGTGTTCAAGCTGGATGGGGCGCTGATCGACACGCCGGCGGGCGTCGTGGTGGCCGCCAGACGAACCCTCTCCCTCTCTGCTAGCCCTCTGGGAGAGGGTCTCTCACATCCAGCCTATCGCGTGCCCGGCACGTACCCGCCGATCGGGATCGCCGTCGTCGCGGAAGCCGGCGCCGCGCCGGGGTCCGGCGTCGCATAGCTATACCCACCCCGCTTCAGGTCGGACGACAGGGTCAGCGGCGCGACATTGCCGTTCAGCCGCGCCCGGTAGACCATGGTCGTCTCGAGCGTGCGCATCACATAGTTCCGGGTCTCGGAAAACGGGATGCACTCGATGAAGTCGAGCGGGTCGGTGGCGGCGCCGCGCGGGTCGCCGCACAGGGCGGTCCACTGGGCGGGGCGGCCTGGACCGGCGTTGTAGGCGGCGGCGGCCATGACGTAGGAGCCGCTGAACGTGCTGACCATGCTGCCCAGATAGGTTGAGCCCAGGCGCATGTTGTAGACGGGATCGGACAGACGATCGACGCTATGGCTCTCGCCGAGTTGACGGGCCACCAAGGCCGCAGTGGCCGGCATCAATTGCATCATGCCGCGCGCCCCGGGCGCGGAGCGGGCGTTGGGGTCGAAATTGCTTTCCTGGCGCGAGATCGAATAGACGAAGGCCGTCTCGGCCGCGCCCGGTCCCGGCGTGAAATGCTGGTTCAGCAGCGGATAGCCGCGCTCGGCCAGGATGAAGCCGCGTTGGGCGGCGGTACGCACGGCGCGCATGGCCACATCCTGGTCGCCATAGCCCCGCGCCAGGTCCACCAGCAAAGCCTCCTCCTCGGCCGAGGGCAGTTGATCGTCGATATAGAGCACGAACGCCCGGAACTGATCGCGAGCGCCGACGGCCATCAGGGCGCGGGCGGCGCGCACCAGCTCGCGGCCCTCGAAGCGGGCGCGGTCGGCCTGGGTGATGGTCGGGTCGCGTTCGAGCCGAATCTCCTTCAGTCCCGCCTTTTCGGCGGCCAATTGGCCGTAGAAGGTGGTGATGTAGCGCGAGCCTTCCGAATAGAAGCCCTTGGCGGCGATCTGGTCGCCCTGGGCCTCGGCCGCGCGGCCTTGCCAGTAGAGGGCCCGGCCGCGGGTGATCGGCGAAGCGCCGATCGCGGCGATTCGGGCGAAGTGGTCTGCCGCGTCGTCGGGGCGCCTCAGGCGGGTCAGGGCGATCCAGCCGGCGTAGAACTCGCTCTCGGCCGCGTCCGACCCGCTTTTCAGGTGAGCGTCGGCGGCAGCGTAGGCCCCGGCGCTGTCGCCCGCCTTCAGCGCGCCGACCACCAGTTGCTTGCGCTCGCGCCAGATGGCCGAGGCCGCCTCGTCGGTCGGCGGCGGATTGGCGAACTGGCGCACCAGTGGCAGGGCCAGGGTGTCCATCCCCGCGCGGCGCAGATAGGCGGCGCGCTCGAAGGCCACGCCCGGCGACGCCTGTTGGCCAGGCGTGAGGGCGGCGTAGAGGGCGTTTGCGTTGCCGGCGTTGGACCGCAGGGCGATCCGCGCCTGGGCGACGGCTTGTTGGTCATAGGGCAGCAGGGCAACCATGTCGCGCGCCGCCGGTCCTTGCGCGCCGTATAACAGGATGTCGGCCCGCCGCACGTGATCGTCGGGGGTCAGCACTGAGCCGAACCGAGCCAACATCCCGCGCTGGGCGTCCAGTTCGAACACCTCGTCGCGCCAGAAACGGCGAATCACCCGGGCGGCGTCAGAACCGCGTGCAGCCGCCTGGTAGGCGGCGGCCATCGCCATGGCGCCCTCGGCGGTCTTCGGATCGCTGCCGCCGAACCAGGCGATCACCCGCTCGGCGTCGAGGCCCGAGGTGGCCAGGGCCTTCTCCGTCGCGCTCTCGCGGCGAATGGCTTTCGGCCAGCCGGACAGGTCGCGGCGGGCCTGGTCCAGTTCGAAGAAGCTCATGCTCTCGGCGCCGGCGTCGACCAGAGCCCAAAGGGCGATCTTGCGCGACAACGGGTCCTGGATGCCGCTCATCGCCATGCGGATGGTCGACGGGTCGCGGCTGGTCACCGCCGTGCGCAGATTGGCTGCGTCCGCCTCGGCGGGGGTGGCGTAGCTGGCGGTTGGCGGGGTGGTGATCAGGCCGCGCGGCATGGCAGAGCCGGTATAGGGCTGGGGCGCGCCCGGCAGATCGGCCGCGTCCTGGTCTTGGGCCAAGGCGACGCCGAAGAGCGCCACGACACCAATCCCGCCCAGCACAACTTTAGCCAACCCTGACGCCAAAACGCGGTCTCCTTCGATTTCCTTGCCCTTTTCAGGGGCATGCGGGGCCGATTTGCGGCGACCTCGCCAGTCTTTCACAGCTATAGACCGCTTCGCCGGGGATTGACCCCCTCGGAAACGAACCCAAATCCCTATACGAGCTTCAAGGACCAGTTGCGGGACCCGGGGGCCCAGACATATTGTCCGCCCCCATCCTCAGGCCGCAACCGTCGCGGCGCGTTTCTCACGGCAAATTGCAACTCATGGCTCATTCTCCGTTCAAGGGCGTCATTCCGGCGCTGGTCACGCCCTTCCGCGACGGCGCGCTGGACGAGACAGCGTTCGTGGCGCTGGTCGAACGCCAGATCGCCGCCGGCGTGCACGGCCTGGTGCCGGTCGGCACCACCGGCGAGACCGCCACCCTCAGCCATCTGGAACACAAGCGCGTCGTCGAGCTGTGCGTGCGGACCACGCGAGGCCGAGTGCCGGTGATCGCCGGAGCGGGCTCGAACTCGACCGCCGAGGCGATCGAGCTGGTCGCCCACGCCAAGGCGGTCGGCGCCGACGCGGCCTTGGTGGTCTCGCCCTATTATGTGCGGCCAAGCCAGGAGGGTATCTATCTGCACTACAAGGCGATCAACGACGCCGTGCAGCTTCCGGTGCTGGTCTACAACGTGCCGAGTCGTACGGGCTCGGACATCACCAACGAAACCCTGGCCCGGCTGTCCAAGCTGCCCAACATCGTCGGCATCAAGGACGCCACCAGCGACATGACCCGGCCCAGTCTGCAGCGCGTGTTGTGCGGCCCCGACTGGGTAATGCTGTCGGGCGACGATCCGACGGCGCTTGGCTATGTGGCCCATGGCGGCCACGGGGTGATCTCGGTGACCTCCAACGTCGCGCCCGAGGCCTGCGTCACCTTCATCAACGCTGCCTTGGGCGGTGAGTGGGAGACCGCTCTGTATTGGCAGGACCGGCTGGTGCGGCTTCACAAGGCGCTCTTCCTCGACGCCTCGCCGTCGCCGACCAAGTTCGCCATGGCCCACCTCGGCCTGTGCGAGGCGACCGTGCGGCTGCCGATCTCAGCGTGCGATGAGGCGGTGAAGCCGCTGATCCTCGAGGCCATGCGCGAGGCGGGTCTGGTCTGATGACCAAGCCGATCGCCGAGAACCGCCGCGCGCGGTACGACTATTTCATCGAAGAGACGTTCGAGGCCGGCATCATGCTGACCGGCACCGAGGTCAAGTCGCTGCGCGTGGGCCGCGCCAACATCGCCGAGTCCTACGCCTCGGTGGAAGGGCGCGAGATCAAGTTGATCAACGCCGACATCCCGCCCTACGGCCAGGCCAACCGCTTCAATCACGAGCCACGCCGGCACCGGAAACTGCTGCTGCACCGCAAGCAGATCGACAAGCTGATCGGCGCCGTGCAGCGCGACGGGCGGACCCTGATCCCGCTGAAAATCTAC
>JACMOF010000293.1 GCA_014378155.1 Caulobacter sp.
CAGGAGTTGCTTGAGCGCCTCCTCGCCATCCGGCGCTTCGCGGATGTCCTTGAATCCGATCTGCTGCAAGGCGTTGCGGATCAACGCCCGCATGGTCAGCTGGTCATCGACGACGAGAACGGAAATGGTGTTTGCTAGGGGCATGGGTTCATCGCCTCGCGGAGGCCAGATCGAGGATTGTTTGGCCCATGGAGGACAGGGAAACCTGCTTCTCCACCGAGCCGAGCTCAAAAGCCGTTCTGGGCATGCCGTAGACGACGCAACTTTGCTCGTCCTGGCCCAAGGTGCGGGCGCCGGCCTTGCGCATGGTCAGCAGGCCCTGCGCGCCGTCGCGGCCCATGCCGGTCAGGATCGCCCCGACCGCCTTCTCGCCGACGGCCTGGGCCACCGAGTTGAAGAGCACGTCGACCGAGGGCCGGTGACCTGTGACCGGGTCGCCCTGGGTCAGGCGGCAGCGCAGCCCGGCGGAACGGACGACTTCCAGATGGGTGGCGCCGCCCGGAGCGACATAGACCTTGCCCGGCTCCAGCAGGGCGCCGTCGACGGCTTCGGCCACCTTGGCGCCGCTGGCCCGGTCGAGCCGCGCGGCGAAGCTGGCGGTGAAGGTCGCCGGCATGTGCTGGGTGATCACTGTCGGGGGGCAGGTTTCGGGAAACAGGCTGAGGATCGACAGCAGGGCTTCCACCCCGCCGGTCGACGAGCCGATCGCCACGATGTCGCCAGAGGGCACGTAGTCCTTGCGCCGCACGGCCGGCTTGTCGTCGGGCTTGGTGCGGACCGAGGCCCGCGCCGCGGCCTTCACCTTGACGGCGACCTCGTTGAGGGCGTCGGCGGTGTTGGTCGCCAGCGTCGGCTTGGCCACGCAGTCGACCGCGCCGAGCTCCAGGGCCCGCAGGGTCATCTCGGCCCCAGCCTGGGTCAGGCTGGAGACCATGACCACCGGCATCGGGCGCAGGCGCATGATCTTCTCGAGGAACTCAATGCCGTTCATGTTCGGCATCTCGATGTCGAGGGTGACGACGTCAGGGTTCAAGGCCTTGATCATGCCGCGGGCCTCGAACGGGTCGCCGGCGGCGCCGACCACCTCGATGTCGGGGTCACGGTTGAGAGCGGCCGTGATCAGGCCCCGCATGGTGGCGGAGTCGTCGACGACGAGAACGCGAATCTTGGGCATCAGCGAGCTCCTGCCTTGCGATAGGCGGTCAGGCCGGCGCTTTCAAAGGCCGTGACCGAAGCGCCGACGCGCTCGGAATGGCCGACATAGAGCTTGCCATGCGGGGCGACCAGCGGCGCGAAGCGCTGCCAGACCCGCTCCTGGGTGGGCTCATCGAAATAGATCACCACGTTGCGGCAGAAGATCGCGTCGAACTGACCCTTCATCGGCCAGCTCGGGCCATTGAGGTTCAGCTCGCGGAACGACACCATCTGGCGCGCAGCCTCGCAGACCCGGAAGCTGCGGCGGTCGCTGGCGTCGCGCTCGAAATACTGGTTGCGCATGTTGCCCGGAATGCCTTCGAGGAGTGTCTCCTCGTAGACTGCGGCCCGTCCGGTCGCCAGGACGTTGGTGTCGATGTCGGTGCCCAGGATCCGGATGTCGAGGTCGGCCGCGTTCGGCCAGACCGACAGCACGGTAAAGGCCATCGAATACGGCTCCTGGCCCGACGAGCTGGCCGCCGACCACAGGCGCAGGCGCCCGCCGGCCCGCACCTTGTCGGCCATGGGCTCCAGGATGTTGGCGCGCAGGTCGTCGAAGTGGTGGGGCTCACGGAAGAACCGGGTGACGTTTGTCGTCAGGGCCCGCAGCATGTGCTGCTGCTCGTCCACATTGCCGTCCTGCGCCACGAAGCTGCAGTATTCGGTGAAGGTCTTCAGGCCCAGGGTGCGCAAACGCTTGGCCAGGCGCGAATAGACCAGCGTCGCCTTGCTGTCGGGCAGGCTGATGCCCGCCTGATCATACAGCAGGGCCGCGATCCGCTTGAAGTCGGCGTTCGTAAAGGCGAACTCGCCATCGACGAGGGCCTCGCGGCGATCCGAAAAGGAGGTTGAAGGCGTGGTCATCTAGGCGGCCAGGGCCTCGCGTTCGGGGAGCAGGCGTTCCAGCGAGATTTCGCTGATCATCCGGCCCTCGATGGAAATGATGTTGCGCACGAAGTGGCGGACGTTCTCGCAGGCGATGTCTGGCGTCGGCTGGCACATCTCGTCGGTGATCGACAGGATGTCGGACACCGCATCGACCAGCAGGCCGACGGTGCGGTCGCCGGCCTGAACCACGATGAACACGCTGCGGACACTGGGCTCGGTGGTCGGCATGCCGATCCGGCAGGCCAGGTCCATGATCGGCAGCACCGCGCCACGCAGGTTGATCACGCCGCGCATGTAGCTGGGCGATTGCGGCAGCGTGGTCGCCGGGCTCCAGCCGCGGATCTCGCGGACGGCCATGATGTCCACGCAGTATTCCTGCTCGCCCACGCGGAACGAGATCAGTTCGCGGGTCGCGGCGCTGGGGGTGGTGTGGTGCTCGTTCATCGGGCTCATTCCGCGGCGATGAGAGTGGGATCGGACGGCAGCGGCGGGCTGCGACGGCGCAGGTTGATCACCGCGTCGACGTCCAGGATCAAGGCCACGCGGCCGTCGCCCAGGATCGTCGCGGCGGCGACGCCCTCGACCTGCTGGTAGTTCTGCTCCAGCGACTTGATGACCACCTGGCGCTGACCGTGGATGGCGTCGGCCACCAGGGCGGCGCGCGAGCCGTCTTCACCTTCGACCAGCAGCACCACGCCCTCGGTCGGCGACGGCGACTTGCTACGGTAGTTCAGGGTCAGGCCCACATCGATCAGCGGTACGAAGCTGTCACGCACGGCCAGGACTGAGCCGGTCGGACCCAGGGGCCGGATTTCCTCGGCCTTGGGCCGCAGGCTCTCGACGATGCAGGCCAGCGGAATGACCAGGGTCTCGCCCGCCACGTCGACCACCATGCCGTCGAGGACGGCCAGGGTCAGGGGCAGGCTGAGGGTGAAGGTCGAGCCCAGGCCGGGGCGCGAGGTGATCGAGATGCGGCCGCCCAGCGCCTGGACGCTGCGCTTGACCACGTCCATGCCGACGCCGCGACCCGAGACGTCCGAAATCTTGTCGGCGGTCGAGAAGCCCGGCAGGAAGATCAGGTTGTCGATCTCCTCGTCGGTCAGGGTGATGTCCGGAGAGATCAGGCCCTTCTTGACGGCGATCGACAGCACCCGCTCGCGGTTGATGCCCTTGCCGTCGTCCTGGACCTCGATGACGATCCGGCCGCTGCGGTGCAGGGCCGCCAGGCGCACGACGCCTTCGGGATTCTTGCCGGCAGCCTTGCGCTCCTCGGGGCTTTCCAGCCCGTGGTCTATGGCGTTGCGCAGCATGTGGGTGATGGGATCGGCCAGACGCTCGATGACCGTCTTGTCGACCTCGGTATTCTCGCCGTCCATCACCAGGCGGGCCTGCTTGCCCGTCATGTTGGCGACTTCGCGGACCAGGCGCGGCATGCGCTGGAATACCGACTTCACCGGTTGGGCGCGGATGGCCATCACGCTGTCCTGGATCTGGCGGGTGAGCTGTTCCAGCTCATCCAGACCCATGGCCAGGTTGGAGGATGGGGCGATGCCGTATTCGCCGACGCGTTGGGCCAGCATGGCCTGGTTGATCACCAACTCGCCGACCAGGTCGATCAGGTGGTCGATGCGCTCGGGATCGACGCGGATCACGGACTGGCCGGGACCGGGCACGTCGATCTGGGCCGGCTTCGCCGCCGAGGGGGCGGCCGCCGGGGCGTTGGCGGCCACGGGCGGCGCGGCGGGCGGCGGCGCGGAAACGGAGGCCGGGGCAACGCCGGGGGGAGCGACCGCGACCGGCTCCGGGGCGATTGGCTCGAAAGCGGGCTCTTCAGCGATCGGCGCCGGGGCGTCGATGTCCAGCAGGCTGGCCAGCACGTCGGCGACCGGCGATTCGCCGCGGGTGATTTCCAGTTCGCAGTCGCCGTCGACGAATTCGAAGACTTCGCGGATCGCCTCTTCGCCCTGGTCGGTCTCGACCCGGACGCTCCAGGTGATGTAGGCGGCTTCGGCGTCGAGGAATTCCAGGGTCGGCAGGGCGCTGTCGTCCAGGGTCGCCTGGATCGGGCCGAGGCGCGCCAGCTCGCGCAGCAGCAGGCCGGTCTCGTTGGCCTTGCGATAGAGATCGGACTTCGGGCGGATCGACACGGTCCAGACATTGTCCAGCACGGCGGCGTCCTCGGCCTGGGCGTCCAGGCTGATGGTCATCGGCTGGAAGCCGAAGTCCATGTCGTCGTCGTCCATCCCGTCGTCGGCGCCGATGACGAGGGGGGTGAAGGCGATGCCCATCTCGTCGTCGACCGGGGCGACTAGCGCGGCGACGACGGCGGGGGCCGCCGACGGATCGGTGACAGCCTTCAGCTCAGCGGCCATGGCGGCCGAGGCGTCCATGTCGACCACGCCCAGGCCGCGAGCGGCGTTGACATGGTCGGCCAGCACGTCCGAGGCGCGCAGCAGCAGGGCCGTGAGGTCAGGGCTGCTGGGAATCTCGTTGGAGCGCAGCGCGTCGAGAAGCGTCTCGAACACGTGGGCGAAGCGCACCAGCGGTTCAAGGCCGAAGGCTCCCGCCCCGCCCTTGATCGAGTGCACGGCGCGGAAGACGGCGTTGACGGTGTCGCTATCCTCGTTGCCGTCCTGCATGGTCAAGAGTCCGCCTTCAAGATCCGCGAGGAGTTCCTCGCATTCCTGAAAGAAGGTGACCTTGATGGCCTCTAGCTCGTCCATTCCCCGACTTCCTACAAAGCGTCTTTAGTACCTAGAGCTCGACGATCAGGCCGCGACGCGGCGGATGGCTTCGACCAGCTTCTCGGGGTTGAAGGGTTTGACGATCCAGCCGGTGGCGCCGGCTTCACGGGCCCGCTGCTTCTTGCTGGGGTCGCTTTCGGTGGTCAGGACCAGGATCGGGATGGCGCGATAGTCGTCATCGACCCGCACCGCCTCGATGAATCCGAAGCCGTCCAGCTTGGGCATGTTGATGTCGGTGATGATCACATCGGGTCGGTGGGCCGCGAGGACCTCCAACCCGTGCTCGCCGTCGACGGCTTCGACGACATTGAACCCGGCTCCGGCGAGAGCCATGCGCAGCATGTCCCGCATCGTGCGCGAATCATCGACCGTGAGGACAGTACGCGTCACGATGCAGCTCCTTGGAAATCGGCCTCGAACAACGCCCCTTGGGCGCCGAACAGACGGGTGGTTTCGATAAAGACCTCCGAAGGGGCCGTGATCGAGAAGGGTTTTCCGTCTTCCGCCCAGGCTTTCCGGGCGGCGATCAGGACTTGAAGGCACAGGCCGCCGAGACGGCGAACCTGGTCGGCGTGGACTTCGATGTCCTGGCCGCGGCGTTCGACGAACGCCTGCTTGAGGGGGCCCGAGGCCTTGAGATCAAGGGTTTCGGGCAAGGCGATGGCTGTCGACATCAGAACTCCTCCCAGCCGTCTCTGGCCGGGGCCGCCGCGCTGGCGGCTCCGCCACGACCGGGTCGTGCGAAGGTGTTGAGGCGGGCCCGCTGCTCGGCCACCGGATTGGCGGCCGGCGCGTGGTAGGCGGGATCGGCCATCTGCGGACGGCCGGTCTGCTGGCGGCCGTCGCCGACCCGGAAGCGACCGATCAGCCGCACCAGCTCGCCGGTCTCGCCCTTGAGAGAGTGGGTGGCGGCGGTCGATTGCTCGACCATCGCGGCGTTCTGCTGAGTGACCTGGTCCATCTGGTTGACGGCCGTGTTCACTTCGTTGAGGCCGGTCGCCTGCTCGGCGGCCGAGGCGGCGATCTCGGTGACCAGGGCGTCGATCTCGCCGACCTTGGTGACGATGCGTTGCAGGGCCTCGCCGGTCTGGCCGACCAGGTTGACACCCGAGGCGACCTGTTGGGTCGAGGAGGAGATCAGGGTCTTGATCTCCTTGGCCGCTTCGGCGGAGCGCTGGGCCAGGGCCCGCACTTCCTGGGCCACGACCGCGAAGCCTCGGCCCGCGTCACCGGCTCGGGCGGCTTCGACGCCGGCGTTCAAGGCCAGAAGGTTGGTCTGGAAGGCGATCTCGTCGATCACGCCGATGATCTGGCTTATCGACTGCGAGGACTTCTCGATGGCGCCCATGGCCGAGACGGCCTCGTGCACGACCTGGCCCGAATGGGTGGCTTCACCGCGGGTGCTGGAGACCACTTCCGAGGCCTGCTTGGCTCCGGCGGCGGTGCGGCGCACCGTGGAGGTCAGCTCGTCAAGGGCGGCGGCGGTCTCTTCCAGAGAGGCGGCTTGTTGCTCGGTGCGGCGCGACAGGTCGTCCGAGGCGTGGGCGATCTCGTCGGCCCCGGTGCGCAGGCCATCCGTCGAGGCCGCGATAACCTTGATGGTTTCCTGCAGCTGGGCGATGGCGGCGTTGAAGTCGTCCTTCAGCTTGCCATAGTCGCCCGGGAAGTCGGCGGCCACGCGGAAGGTCAGGTCGCCCTTGGCCAGGTGCTCCAGCGCCTCGCCCAGCGACGACACCACCAGGGCGTTCTCGCGGGCGGCGGCGGCAGTGGACTCTTCCTTGGCGCGACGCTCGTCGGCCGTCAGGGCGGCGTTCTTTTCCTGCTCGGCGCGCATCTGCTCCAGATGCAGCTGATTGTCGCGGAACACCTTCAGCGAGCGGACGATGGCGCCCAGCTCGTCGCCGCGGGTCATCTTGTCGAGGTCGATGCTGTTGTCGCCTTGCGAGAGCTTCTCGGTCGCGCCGGCGATGTCGCCGATCGACTTGCGGGTGGTCATGACGGTCAGGAAGGCCAGCGTGCCGACGGCGAGCAGGGTGATCAGCGACATGATGATCGTGGCGCTCATCGCGGCGGCGGCTTCGGCCTGGCGCTTGGCGGCCTGCTGGGTGGCGCGGCCGGCGGCGTCGTCGACGACCTTCTGCAGCTGCGCGGCCATCTTGACATAGGTATCTTCGAAGCTGCCGGCGAAGCTCATGGCCATGCCGGTGTCGACGTCGATCATGCCGCTGACGGTGTCGATGGCGCTGCGGCATTCGTCGAGCGACTTGACCAGCGAGGCGATCTTGGGACGTTCGGAGGCGGGCAGCCGCGCCGAGAGGGCCTTCATTTCCTTGCTCAGGCCATCGAACTCGGCGAGCAAGGCGGTGATGCGCGGTCCGGCGGGCTGGGCCATCGGATCGGCCTTCGAGGCCAGGATCTGGTAGAGCGTGCCGTGCGCCTTGGTGATGCGACGCGACAGCGACTGGATGTCGCTGTTGATCCGCATGTCCTGCTCGACGACCTGCTTGAGCGCTGCCGACTGGCTCTTCTGCACGACGATCGCGCCACCGGCCATCAGGGCCAGCATCAACAGGGCGAACGCCGGCGCGAAGCCGATTTTGATGATCAATGGAAGATCGACGAGCCGGAAGCGCTTCATCGCAGTTGTCCCCTCTTGCGGTGATCCGTGCGCACGGATCACCAACGTCTAGGGGGATCATCACGGTATAATCCTAACAGTTCCTGACTTTGGTTAAGGCTGATTAGCCGCAGGGG
>JACMOF010000294.1 GCA_014378155.1 Caulobacter sp.
AACTATCTGTGTCTGGCTCGCCGCTTGAGCGCGGAACGCCCCGTCCACGGCGTCGCGCCGGGACCGCTGCAGAGGGCGTTCACCGAGGGTGGCGACCTGCCCAGCATGACCCGCAGTTTCGTGGCCGAACTGCGCGGCGCGCGGCCGCAGGGTCCGTATCTGATCGCCGGCTATTCGGCGGGGGGGATGCTGGCGCTCGATGTCGCCTGCGCCCTGGAGCGCGAGGGCGAGACGGTTCGGCTCATCCTGCTCGATTCGTCCCTCCACGGCCGGCGGCCTTCGCTGGACTTCGTCAAGCGTTGGGCCCTCGCCCAGGCGCGGGGCGTTTTCGCGGCGCGGACCCTCGGCGCTGCGGCTGAGCGCGCGGCGGCCCTGCTGAGCGCCTTGACCGGACGGAAGGCGCGCGGCGCCCCGCCCGATTGGATACCCAGATCGCAGGTCGCCTTCGCCGCGCGCATGATCCGGCTGAGCGCGGCCTACAGGGCGCAGGCGTTTTCCGGTCCCACCCTGGTCATCAGGGCTATGGAGCAAGGTCCCCTGGAGCAGTTGCACGATCACGATGGCCTGCTGGGATGGTCCGAGGTGCTCACCGGGCCGGTGGTCCAGGCGCCGGTTCTAGGCGGTCACCATGATTTCCTGCGCGAACCGTGGGTGGATGAGACAGCGCGCGCGGTCAGCCGCTTCCTGTCGAGCTTCGAAATAGCCCCGCAGGGCCGCAGGCTCGCTTCTGGGACTCCTCAACGCGGCCGGCCCCTCTATAACAGCGGCGCTCAACAGGAGACCCGCCGATGGCCGCCTACCAGACCCTGATCGTCGAGACCCACCCGGAGGCCGCGCCCGGCGTCGCCCTGATCCGCCTGAACCGGCCCGACGCGCTGAACGCCCTCAACACCGCCCTACTGGCCGAGCTCGCCCAGGCGCTGGCGGCCGCCCAGGCCGACGACGCGGTGGGCTGCATCGTCATCACCGGCTCGGCCAAGGCCTTCGCGGCCGGCGCCGACATCAAGGAGATGTCGGACAAGACCTACGCCCAGATGTTCAAGGACGACTTCTTCGCGGCCGGCGCGCGGGCCCTCGAGATCACCCGCAAGCCGATCATCGCCGCCGTCGCCGGCTACGCCCTGGGCGGCGGTTGCGAGCTGGCGATGATGTGCGACTTCATCCTGGCCGCCGACACCGCCAAGTTCGGCCAGCCCGAGATCAATCTCGGCGTCGCCCCCGGCATTGGCGGCACCCAGCGCCTGACCCGGCTGGTGGGCAAGTCCAAGGCCATGGACATGATCCTGACCGGCCGGATGATGGGGGCCGAGGAGGCCGAACGCGCTGGCCTGGTGTCGCGGATCTTCCCGGCGGAAACGCTGATCGACGAGACCCTGGCCGTCGCCCGCAACATCGCCGCCCAGTCGCCTCTGGCCGCCGCCATGAACAAGGAGCTGGTCAACGCCGCCTACGAGACGACCCTGAGCACCGGGATCGCGCTGGAACGACGCCTGTTCCACTCGCTGTTCGCCTTCGACGACCAGAAGGAAGGCATGGCGGCCTTCGTCGAGAAACGAAAGCCGGCCTTCAAGGGCACGTGAACGGCTGTTTAGGGTCGCCGCGAGATTCTCGGCCTTGAACGGATTGACCCCCGGCCCCCCTTCCCGTATATCCGCGCGCTCTTGATTTTTCCTGCTTCGCGGCTGCCCGCGCGGCTGTCCGTTTGAAGGTCCGAACTATGGCCAATAATCCCGGCGCCAAGAAAGCGATCCGCAAGATCGCTCGTCGCACCGAAGTGAACACCGCTCGCCGCTCGCGCGTTCGCACCTATCTTCGCAAGTTTGAAGACGCGCTGTCGGCCGGCGACGCCGCCGTCGCTAAGGCGGCTTTCATCGAAGCGCAGTCGGAACTGATGCGCGCCGTCTCCAAGGGCGTCGTGCACCCCAACACCGGCTCGCGGAAGGTTTCTCGCCTCGCCGCCCGTCTGAAGAAGCTTGATCAGGCAGCTGCCTAATCCGGCTTCTCGCCGAACGAAGTTCGGTTAGAAAAATCAAAGACTTAGAGAAGCCGATCGAGGAAACTCGGTCGGCTTTTTCTATGCAAGTTTTGCGCACTCAAGATTGTCCCCGAGACATTTCCAAGAGCGTTCATCGGGTCCTGAATTTATATTCCCTTGCCGGGCGAGGACGTCTGCCGAGTCAACAGAAATATCCGCCGACGGACTCAAGTTTTCCGTTTGACCGGCAGGGGCCGCTGGCTAGTTTAAGGGTCTCAACGGCCTTCCAGTCCATGGAGATCACTGGCGGCGGCGGAACCCTTGCGTTCGCCGATCAACCCCCTGTGTCTGCGTGACTGGAACGCCCTGAGAGACGCGGTCGTGCGCCATGGGGGGCGGCGATCGGGGTAACACGACATGTACGCGAGGCGGTAAACCGATGACGATCAAAGGCGGGGTAGTGAGCCAGGAGTTTTCGGCCGCGTTCTCGACGGTGGCTTGCGAGTCCGCGGGCGTCGTCTGGAACAGGGTCTGCGTGGTGCTGAAACGCGAACTGGGCGACGCCGCCTTTGGCTCGTGGATCGCGCCCGCCGCTTTGCGTGAAAGCCACGGCGGCGACGTGGTGCTGGTCACCCCGACCGGTATCGCCCGTGACTGGATCCGTCGCAGCGCCTGGCGCCGCGTCAGCGAGCTTTGGGCCGCCAATGATGCGCCGGCCCGCCGCCTGGACCTGAAGTCGCGCCTGGAATTCGAGGCCGCCGTCGGTGTCGCCGCGAGCGGCGAGTCCAAGGTCGAGCCAATCGAGATCGCCCTGCCCGTATCCAGCGACGTGCCGGACCGGTCCCCGACCAATGGCTCCAAGCCGTCGCCGGTCCAAGGGCTGCAGG
>JACMOF010000295.1 GCA_014378155.1 Caulobacter sp.
CGCGCCAGACATGCTTCTGCGCGCTGTTGCGATCATCGACGATCGCCCGCAGGCGCATGCGATCGGTCGGGCTCAGATGGACGGTGATGCCAGTGCGCATCCCCAAGACTCGCACAGCCGAAAAGCCATGGGAATCCCACAAAGGACTCTTATGTAAGCTTCAATCCACTAGGCGTTCCATGGCTGCGGCCGCCGTCGAGGTCAGCAGGAAAAGCCGGTTCGGTTGCGAAGGAAAGGCCCGAAAGCCGAAGCTCTCATAGAAAGCGACGGCCTTGTCGTCCTTGGCGTCAACCAGGATGGCGAAGACCGCCAAGGTGCGGCTGGCGCCGAGGATGCGCTTGATCGCGTCGACCAGCAGAAGTTCGCCCAGGCCTTGGCCTTTGACCCGTTCGTCGCGCGCCAGGCGGCCGATCAAGGCGGCGGGAATGGCGTCGTAGCGTGGCAGCTTCTTGCCGACGTCGCCCGGAACATCGGCCAGGGCGAGCGTGAAGGCGCCGAGGCTATAGAAACCGACAATGCTTTGGGTATCGTCCAGGGCGACGAAGACGCGCGCGACGTTGCGGCGATCGTCCTGGCCGGCGCGCTTGGCGAACCAGTCATCGAGAGCAGGTTGGCCGCAGCGAAAGGCCGACCGGTCGTGGGCCTTATCGAGCGCGGCAATGGTGATCGTCAAACCCTAGCCCACCTCGGCTTGGTAGCGACGGACGGCGGCGACCAGCTTGTCGTTTGGTGCCGGGGGATCGATGAGGGCGTCGAGGAAGGCTCGGGAGTCGGTGCCCGTCAGCACCATCCGTTCGTGCTCGTCGAGCACGCGGCGCGCGCCCTCATAGGCCAGATCCCCGGCCGTCAGGCCGCTGACCGCCATGGCCCGCTGGATCAGGTCCTTGGCCGAGGCGGCAACCCGCAGCTCGATCCGTTCCTTCTTGGGTTCCCGCGGAGCGGGGGCGGGGGATGCGGCGATCGCCATGGCCATGTCCTTTGGTTCTCCAAAAATGTACGGTGGATCACCGTGCGTTTCAAGGCGCGTGCCGCTAGCATCGGCCAGGTCAGCGGATATTGTGGCTATATTCGACGTATAGAGTGGCGAGGCGCAGACCTGGCGGTCTTGCCTGCGGGGGCGGTCGCTGGTGGCCGCGCCGGGACGCCGCGCCGCCGTGACCGCTTCCGCCGTCCGCTCCCTTGCCATTGACCCTGCGGCCGGTCAGGCGACGGCCTGGGCCGGCCTTCGTCTTCACCAGATACGCTACGTCCTGGCGGCGGCCGAATGCGGCGGGTTTCGACGCGCGGCGCGCCGGCTGGGCGTCCAGCAGTCGGCTGTCTCGCGCCGCATCCAGGAACTGGAGGACCGCCTGGGCGCGCGGATCTTCGAGCGCGGCCCGTCCGGTGTGCTGCTGACGGCGGTCGGACGCGACTTCGTCGAAGGCGCCCATGGGGCGATGGTCGAACTCGATCGGGCAGTTGATCAGGTCGCCGACCTGGCCCGGGGCGAGCAGGACACCTTGCGCATCGGCATCCTGGCGCCGCTGGGGCCAGGCCCCCTCGACGACCTGCTTCGGCGTCTCCTGGTCGCCGTCCCGGACGTCACCCTCGAAATCGCCGAGGGCGAAGCGCGCGAGCACCTCGACGCTCTGGCGCGAGGTTGACTGGATGTCGCCTTTCTTCCTGGCCAAGTCCCCGGCTAGCGCTTCGACGTCCAGCGGGCTTGGCGCGAGCACCTGCTGGCGGCCTTGCCGGCCGATGACGCCTTGACCGCGCAACACAGCGTGCGCTGGAGGGAGATTGTCGAGCGCAGGCTTTTGCTGCCCGCCGAGGGACGGCGAGACCTCGAAGCCTTGATCGCGCGACGTGTTCGACGTCTTGGCGGAGAGGCCAGGATGGCGCCGCAGCTGGCCGGCCATGCCACGGTCTTGCGTCTGGCGGCCCTTGGCCAAGGGGTCGCCCTGGTCCCGGAAAGCTGCGCGCCGCGCGTCAACGGCGTCGTCTATCGGCCCATCCATCGCGAGATCCTGGCCTACAACGCCGTCATCGGCCGGCGACCGCAAAAGCCGGTGGCGCGGCGTCTGCTGGGTCTGATCGGCGGGGCTTGAGCAGACATCATCGCCCGGCGTTGACCGGTTCGAGCACCATGTCTCGGGTGACGAGGATCGTCAGCGGCAGACCGGCGCGCAGGGTCAGGGTCGGCTGCACGTCGAGTTGACGGCGGACGACCTGCTGCCCCGTCTGGTTGATGGTGTCCTGGACGCCGCGCCTGAGGGCTCGGGCCACATCGCCGTCGTCGTCGGAGCCCAGTTCGGCGCCGATCCCCAGCACGCTCGACAACAAGGCCGCCTTGGCCATGGCGCCCCAGTGGGCGTCGACCCCATCCTCGAGTCCGGAGCGTCCGCCCGCGTCCGCGCCGACCAG
>JACMOF010000296.1 GCA_014378155.1 Caulobacter sp.
CAGCTATCGGAAGGCTGAATCAACGAAAGCAACCCATGCCGAAGATTACCGCCGCCAAAGTCATCGTGTGCTCCCCGGGTCGCAACTTCGTCACCCTGAAGGTCCAGACGAGCGACGGCTTGCACGGGATCGGCGACGCGACGCTCAACGGCCGCGAATTGGCGGTGGCGGGCTATCTTGGCGTCCATGTCGTTCCGATGCTGATCGGCCGCGAGGCTCACCAGATCGAGGACATCTGGCAGTATCTTTACAAGGGCGCCTACTGGCGTCGGGGTCCGGTGACCATGGCCGCTATCGCCGCGGTCGATACCGCGCTTTGGGACATCAAGGGCAAGATCGCCGGCCTTCCCGTATATCAATTGCTGGGCGGCGCCTGCCGGACGGGCGTGATGGTCTATGGCCACGCCAATGGCGCGACCATCGAGGAGACCCTCGACAACGCCGCCGTCTATGCCGAGCGGGGCTACAAGGCTATCCGCCTGCAGTCGGGCGTCCCGGGCCTGAAATCGGTCTATGGGGTTTCCAAGGACAAGTTCTTCTACGAACCCGCCGACGGCGACCTGCCGACCGAAAGCCTGTGGTCAACCGAGAAGTATCTGCGCAGCGTGCCGGGCCTATTCGAGGCGGCCCGCGACAGACTCGGCGACGACATCCACCTGCTGCACGACGTGCACCACCGCCTGACTCCGATCGAGGCTGGCCGTCTGGGCAAGGACCTGGAGCCCTATCGCCCGTTCTGGATGGAAGACGCGGTCCCCGCCGAGAACCAGGCCAGTTTCCGGCTGATCCGCCAGCACACCACCACGCCCCTGGCCGTGGGCGAGGTGTTCAACTCGATCTGGGACTGCAAGCAGCTGATCGAGGAACAGCTGATCGACTATATCCGCGCCACCGTGGTCCATGCCGGCGGCATCTCGCATCTGCGGAAGATCGCCAGTTTCGCCGACCTGCATCATGTGCGCACCGGCTGCCATGGCGCGACGGACCTGTCGCCGATCACCATGGCCGCCGCCCTGCACTTCGACCTGTCGATCCCCAATTTCGGCATCCAGGAATATATGCGCCACACCGAGGCGACCGACGCTGTGTTCCCACACGCCTACACCTTTAACGACGGCATGCTGCACCCCGGCGAGGCCGTCGGCCTGGGCGTCGATATCGACGAGGCCGAGGCTGCTAAACATCCCTACAAGCGCGCCTATCTGCCCATCGCCCGCCGCGAGGACGGCTCGATGCATGATTGGTGACGCTGTCACGACGTTCGTCGCGGGCTCGTACAACCGGTGTCAAAAAATAGCCCGCGCCCGGCAGGTCGGCTATGGTGCCGCGAGTCGAAGGGGCCGGTCGGCCCGCCAGGAACCTGACGAAAGCCATGGCCGAAAACGTCAAGCTCTACCGCAGGATCGCCGATACCATAGCCGAGGCCATCGAGAGCGGCCGGTACAAGCTCGGTGATCGCCTGCCGACCGAGCGTGAACTGGCCGAGCAGTTCGGCGTCAGCCGCCCCACCCTGCGCGAGGCGATGATCGCCCTGGAAATGCTGGGCATGATCGAAGCCCGTCACGGCCTGGGCATCTACGTCACCGGCAGCGTCCGTCCCGCCACCCCGACCAGCAGCGAGCTCGACACGGAGATCGGCGCCTTTGAACTGATCGAGGCCCGCCGCCTGTTCGAGGGCGAGGCCGCCGCCCTGGCCGCCACCGCCATCGACGACGCCCAGATCGCCGAGCTCGAGGCGCTGATGGGGCGGATGGCGCGCGAGGAAGAAATCCAGGGCGAGGACGCCGATCGTGAGTTTCACATGGTCATCGCGCGGGCCTCGGGCAACGGCGCGATCATCGCCACCATCGAGAACCTCTGGCTGTGGCGCGATCGCTCGCCCCTGGCCCGCAACATCCTGACCCGCGCCCGGGGCATGGGGTTGGAGCCGCGCATCGTCGAGCACCGCCGGGTGTTCGAGGCGCTCAAGGCCCGCGACCCCGCCGCCGCGCGCCAGGCCATGCGCGACCATCTGGAGCGGGTCATCGAACACCTGCTGCACGCCACCGAGACCGAGGCCGTGCAACGCGCCCAACAGGAAACCAGCGCCCGTCGCAGCGCGATCGCCAAGCGGGTCGCCATCTAGCACGCCTTTGATTCAGATTGAATCGGCATCCAAATATTCCGTCTCCCCGGCGAAGGCCGGGGCCAAGGTGAAACCCACGAGAGGCTCTGGATGAATCTGGTTCCCGGCCTTCGCCGGGAAGACGGGGAATTGGAGCAATGCATCTGTGTAAACCAAACACGCTCCAGAGCATTTTTCGAGCGAAGTGGTTCCGGTTCGCGTGAAGAAAAATGCGTCAAAACATAAGATTAGCGCTCGAACAGCCACGCGGCGGCGATGCAGGCGGGCAGGGCCATCGCCCAGACGAGCCAGAGCATCGCGTCGTCCAGGTCGAGTTTCGCGGCCACTGCGCGGGCGGCGCCGAACCAGATCACGGCGGCCAGCTGATTGGTCAGGAACGCCAGGCGGCCGGGAAGCCCG
>JACMOF010000297.1 GCA_014378155.1 Caulobacter sp.
CCGCCCCGCTCGCGGTTGAAGTGAATTGCAAGTCATGACGCGGGTTTAACCCGGCCTCCCAAAATCCTCAGACACAGGAGCCATCCATGGCCTTCCATGAAGCGCGCCTGCCCGCGCGGCTGGCGTTCGGCTGCGCCGGCGACGTCGAGCGGCGGACCCAGGTCACGACCCAGGCCTCCGGATTCGAGCGGCGGTCCAGTCCCTGGGCCCAAGGGCGACGGCGCTACCTGATCGGCACTGCGGCGCGACCGCTGGACGACGCCGCCGCCCTGGTGGCGTTCTTCGAGGAACGGCGAGGGCGGCTGCATGGCTTCCGGTTCCGCGACCCGGCCGACTGCCGGTCGTGCGCGCCGTCGGCCACGCCGGCGGCGGCCGACCAGGCGATCGGGGTCGGCGACGGGGGGCGCAAGACCTTCGCCCTGACCAAGACCTACGGGACGGGCGCCACGGCGGTGGTCCGGCCGATCGCCAAGCCTGTGGCCGGCACGGTCAAGATCGCGGTGGCGGGCTTCGTGCTGGGCCCTGCGGCCTTCGCGGTCGATACGGTGACGGGCCTCGTGACGCTCGCGGTCGCCCCGGCCGTGAGCGCGGCGGTCACCGCCGGCTTCGAGTTCGACACGCCGGTGCGTTTCGACAGCGATCGCATCGACGTCACCCTGGAGAGCTTCAACGCCGCGCGGGTCGGCGCCGTGGCCCTGGTCGAGGTGCGGGTCTGATGCGCGCGGTTCCCAACGCCTTGGCCGCCGCGATCGAGAGCGGCGCGGCCAGCCTGTGCCACGTCTGGATCCTGACCCGCCGCGACGGCGTCGTCCTGGGCTTCACCGACCATGACCAGGACCTGGTCGTCGAGGGCGTGACCTGCCGAGCCGCCACCGGCTGGACCGCCGGGGCCAGCGACACGGCGGCGGGCTTCGCGCCCGGTCTGGCCACGGCCGTCGGAGGCTTCGACGACGCGGGGCTTTCCGAGTTGGATCTGGCGGCGGGCCTCTATGACGGCGCCCGCGTCGAGTGCCGGCGGATCGACTGGTCGGCGCCGAGCCTGTTCGTGCGCCTGTGGCGCGCCACCGTCGCCGCCGCCAAGGTCCAGGGCGGGGCCTTCACGCTGGAACTGGAAGGACCGCTGGCGGCGCTCGACCGCGTGGCGGGCCGCACCTTCGGACGGTCCTGCGAGGCGGCGTTCCGTGACGCCCGCTGCGGGCTCGATGCGGCGGCCTTTCCCGGCGCGACCTGCGACAAGCGGTGGGCGACCTGCTGGGAGACGTTCGGCAACGGCGTGAACTTCCGGGGTTTTCCGACGGCGCCGGGCGAGGATTTCCTGACGCTGTATCCGTCCGAAGGCGAGCGCAATGACGGGGCGCGGCGGTGATGGAACACACTTGCCCCCATCTGGCGGCTTCGCCGCCTGTCGCGGCGGGGGGGCGGAGTTTCCGCGGCGTCAGCGGCGGAGCTCTTCCCCCTCTGGGGGAAGACGATCGCGAAGCGATCCGTAGGCGGCAAGTGATCGCCGCCGCTGGGTCCATCAACGAGCGCGCCCTGACCGAAGCCCGCCATTGGCTCGGCACCCCCTACCAGCACCAGGCCTCCCTGCGCGGCGTCGGCTGCGACTGCCTGGGTCTGATCCGCGGCGTCTGGCGCGCCCTGCAGGACGCCGAGCCGGAAACCCCGCCGCCCTATCGCCCCGATTGGGCCGAGCTGGGCGGTCGCGAACTCCTGGCCGAGGCGCTGGCTCGGTCGCTGATCCCGCTGGACCTCGCCGCCGCCCGGCCGGGCGACGTGCTGCTGTTTCGCATGGCCCCCGACGCCCCCGCCAAGCACTGCGCGATCCTGTCGGCGGCCGACCGGATGATCCACGCCTATTGGGGCCGCGCCTGCGTTGAGAGCTGGCTGGGGCGCTGGTGGCGAGCGCGGCTGGTCGCGGCGTTCCGCTATCCGTCAATCTGAAGGAGACTATCCCCATGGCTCAGGTCATCCTCTCCGCCGCCGGCGGCGCGATGTTCGGTCCGGTCGGGGCGGCGGTCGGGGCGGTGCTGGGATCGGTGATCGACCAGGCCGCCCTCGACGCCCTGACCCCGGCGCGCCAGGTCGGTCCCCGCATCCCGGACCTGCGCCTGACGGGCGCCGCCGAGGGCGCGCCGATGGCCGCCGTGTTCGGCCGGGCCCGGGTGGCCGGCCAGGTGATCTGGGCGGCGCGGTTCAGGGAACGCTGGGTCGACGGTCACGCGGGCGGCGGCGGAAAAGGCCCGCGCACCACCAGCGCCGCCTATAGCCTGTCGTTCGCCGTCGCCGTCTGCGAAGGCCCGATTGACGGGATCGGCCGGGTCTGGGCCGACGGCAAGCCGATGGACATGGCCGGCGTCCTCATGCGCGTTCACACCGGCGCCGAGGACCAGGCGCCCGACGCCCTGATCTCGGCGGTGGAGGGGGACGCTCCGGCCTATCGCGGCACGGCCTATGTCGTGTTCGAGGACCTGCCGCTCGGCGCCTATGGCAATCGCCCACCGCAGCTGTCGTTCGAGGTGTTCCACAGGCCGCGCGCCAGCGGCGCGGCTGCGGGGCTGGAGGAGCGCCTGAAGGGCGTCTGCCTGATTCCCGGGGCCGGCGAATTTGTCTACGCGACCGACCTGGTCTTGCGCCGCGACGGCCTCACCCGCACGTCGGCCGAGACCCTGAACAACACCGAGGGCCTCGCCGATCTGGTGGTGTCGCTCGATCAGTTGCAAGCGCAACTGCCCAATGTGGACGAGGTGACCCTGGTGGTCGCCTGGTTCGGCGACGACCTGCGCTGCGGGTCGTGCGCGATCCGCCCCAAGGTCGAGACGGCGACCAAGGTGACGATCCCGTTCGAATGGCGGGCGGGAGGCCTCGATCGCGCTGACGCGGCGGTGGTGTCCTCGCATGGCGGAGGTCCGGCCTATGGCGGCACGCCGGCCGACCGGGCGGTGCTGCAGGCCATCGCCGAACTGAAGCGACGCGGGCTGCGGGTGACGCTCTATCCGTTCGTGCTGATGGACATACCGGCCGCGAACGCCTTGCCCGATCCCTATGGCGGCGCGGCCCAGGCGGCCTATCCGGGGCGCGGCCGGATCACCTGCCACCCCGCCGCCGGCCGCGCGGGCTCGCCCGACAAGACCGCCGCCGCGACGGCCCAGGTCTCGGCCTTGTTCGGCGCGGCCACGGCGGCCCAGTTCGGGGCGGCCGAAGGTCTTCCGACCTATAGTGGCCCGGTCGGAGACTGGGGTCTGAGGCGGATGCTGCTCCACTACGCCAAGCTGGCCCAACTGGCGGGCGGGGTGGACGGCTTCATCCTGGGTTCCGAGCTGCGCGGCCTGACCACGGTGCGCGACGGGATCTCGTCCTATCCGGCGGTGACCGCCCTGAAGGCGCTGGCGGGGCAGGTGCGCACCCTGCTCGGACCAGCCGCGAAGCTCGGCTACGCCGCCGACTGGAGCGAGTATTTCGGCCACCAGCCCGGCGACGGCAGCGGCGACCTGCATTTCCATCTCGATCCCTTGTGGAGCGATCCCAATATCGATTTCGTCGGCGTCGATTTCTATCCGCCCCTGGCCGACTGGCGCGACGGCGAGGCTCATCTCGACGCGGTCGCCGGCCTCAAGGGGCCGCACGACCTCGCCTATCTGAGACAAAGCCTGGCGGGCGGCGAGGGCTTTGACTGGTTTTACGCGAGCGACGCCGCGCGCCTGGTCCAGACGCGAACGCCAATCAGCGACGGCGCCTATGGCGAGCCCTGGGTCTACCGACCCAAGGACCTGCAGGCCTGGTGGAGCCACCAGCACTTCAACCGCCCCGGCGGCGTCCGGGCGGCCAGTCCCACGGCCTGGGTCCCCAAGTCCAAGCCGTTGCGGCTGGTGGAGTTCGGCTGCGGCGCGGTCGACAAGGGCGCCAACGCGCCCAACCTGTTCGTGGACGCCAAGAGCGCCGAGAGCGCCCTGCCGCCGTTCTCGGATGGAACGCGTGACGAGGTCGGCCAGCGCCGGGCGCTGGAGGCGGTGCTGGCCCATGTAAGCGACCCGGCCGCCAATCCCATGTCGCCGGTCTATGGCGGGCCGATGATCGACGGCGCGGCGGCCTGGTGCTGGGACGCGCGGCCCTTCCCCGACTTCCCCGCCCGGGCGGGCGTCTGGGCCGACGGGCCCAACTGGACGCTGGGCCACTGGCTGAACGGCCGGGCCGGGATCGCGCCGCTGCCCGAATTGATCGCCGCCCTGGCTGACCGGGCGGGGGTGACGCTCGATCCGGGTGAGGCCGGCGGCAGCGTGGTCGGCTACGTGGTCGACCGGCCCATGCGGCTGCGCGACGCCCTGGCGCCGCTGCTGGGGGCCTTCGCGCTGGACGCCGTCGAGCGGCAGGACGGCGTTGTCCTGGCCGGCCGTTGCGGCCCGCCGGCCTTGACGCTGGGCGACGACGACCTGGCCTGGCCCGAGGATCGCGAGGCGCCGACCGCGACGGGCCGCGCCCTGGCCGCCCCGGTGCGGGCCCTGCGCCTGCGCTTCATCGACGCCGCTCGCGACTACCAGACCGGCTCGGTGATCGTCCGCCGCGAGGTGGGGGAGGGCAACGCCGATCTCGACGTCCCGCTGGTGTTGAGCGCCGCCGAGGCCCGCGCCGTGGCCCGGCGTCGCCTGGCGGCCACCGATCCGCGCGACGCGACCGTCCACGTGTCGCCTCTGGCCGCCCTGCGCCTGGAGCCCGGCGACCGCCTGGCCTTGGACGGCGTGACCTGGCGCGTGGCGCGGGTCGATCTCGACGAGCATCCCCGTGTGCGACTTCTGCCCACGGCCCCACCCGTCGCCCTGGACGGCGACCTCGACTGGTCGCCTGCGCCGCCGCGCGAGACGTCGGGGCCGCCGATGCTGCACATACTGGACCTCCCCGGACAGGATGACGACCGGCCGCTGGTGGCGGTGGCCGCCGCGCCTTGGCGGGCCTTCGACATCCATGCCGGCGCCGGGCTGGCGTCCCTGCGGGCGCGGGCCAGCGCCGCCGTGCCCGCCACGGTCGGAGTCACCCTGTCGGACCTGCCGGCCGGCCCCCTGCACCGCTTCGACCGCGCCAACCGGCTGACTGTCCGGCTGGAGGGCGCCGCGCCTCAGGGCCGCGATCGCTCGGCCGTGCTGGCGGGCGCCAACGCCATCGCCGTGCGCGGCGCGGGCGGGGAATGGGAGGTGATCCAGTTCCTCGACGCCCAGGCGGTTGGCGATGATCGCTGGACCCTGTCTGGCCTGCTGCGCGGCCAGGGCGGCAGCGAGTCGGCCATGGCGGCGATCAATCCCGCCGGTGCGGCGGTCGTCGTACTGGACGCCGCCCTGGCGCGGGCCGACCTGTCGTCGTCGGAGCGCGGCTTGCCGTTGGTCTGGCGCGCGGCCCCAGCCGGCGGCCCGGCCTCGGGACCGGCGATGACCGAGGTCGTCGCCACCTGGCGCGGCCTCTCGAACCGGCCGTGGTCGCCGGTCCACCTGAAGGTCCGCAATGCGAGCGTCGACTCGCTGGTCAGCTGGATTCGTCGCACCCGCGTGGCCGGCGACGGCTGGGAGGCCGTGGTCCCTTTGGGCGAGGAGCGCGAGGCCTGGCGGGTCGAGATCCTCGACGGCGAAATGGTGGTCCGCACCGTCGAGACCGCCGCGTCTGCCTTCACCTACACCGCCGCCCAGCGGGCCGCCGACTTCCCCGCTGGACCGACCGGCCTGGTGGCTGTCAGGATCGCCCAAGGCTCGGCCCTGTTCGGCTGGGGCGCGTCAAGCAGAGTGTTGCTGTGATATTAATGCAACATAACGCTTGCGCGCGGCGGCAAACGGCCTAATTGAGGCGTCCCCGGTCTTTCGAAGTGAGGAGCCTCCTTGGCGCGCGACCCCTATACGGAACTTGGCGTTTCCCGCACCGCCACTGCGGCCGAGATCCGCAAGGCGTTCCACAAGCTGGCCAAGGCGCACCATCCGGACACCAATCCGGGCGACAAGAAGTCGGAAGAGCGCTTCAAGCAGGTCAGCGCCGCCTTCGACATCATCGGCGACGTCGACAAGCGCAAGAAATTCGACGCCGGCGAGATCGACGTCGATGGTCGCGAGACCGCGCGCGGCGGCTTTGGCGGGGCGGGCTCGCCGTTCGGCGGCGGCGGCTTCAATCGCGGTCGCCCAGGGGCGGGCGGCGGCGACGGCCCGGAGATCGACCTCAACGACCTGTTCGGCGACATCCTGGGCCGTAATCGCGGCGCTGGCGCTGGCGCCGGCAGTTTCGGCGGCGGTTTCTCGCCCAAGGGCGCCGACGTGCGCGCTCGTCTCGACATCGACCTGGAAGAGGCGATCAAGGGCGGCAAGAAGCGGGTGGCCTTCTCCGACGGCCGGACCATCGACGTGACCATTCCGGTTGGCGCCCAGGAGGGCCAGACCCTGCGCCTGAAGGGCCAGGGCAGCCCCGGCCGAGGCGGACAGGGCGACGCCCTGATCGAGCTGGCCATCAAGCCGCACCCGATCTATCGCCGCGAGGCCGACACCCTGGTTATGGACCTGCCGATCTCGGTGCCTGACGCGGTGCTGGGCGGCAAGGTCGAGGCCCCGACGCCCGACGGCCCGGTCACCCTGTCGATCCCCAAGGGCTCCAACACGGGCGCCAAGCTGCGGCTCAAGGGCCGGGGCCTCTCCGACGGCAAGGGCAAGCGCGGCGACCTGTTCGCGCGGCTGGTGGTGACCTTGCCGGAAACGCCGGACGCCGAACTGGAGCAGTTCGCCGAGACCTGGCGGACCCAGAGGCCCTACGCGCCGAAGCGGCGGTAGGCGCTTTCGGCCTAGCCTTTCCCGGCCGGCAGCACGGCCTTCTTCACCAGATACGCCCCCTGACCCAGGCCGAAGATGGCCAGCAGGGCGGAATCGACGTCGGGCAGCAAGATGTCCTTGGCGATGTCGAGCAGCAGCATCACGTGGATGCTGGACACCGCGAAGATGCCGGCCGCCACCACGCTGATCAGGATCATCTGGAAGTCGCCCAGGTCGGTCTCGCCCTCGCCGTTCTTGAAAAGGTCGAGGAGCCTGGCCTTGACCGTTCCGGCCGCCGCAGCGGGCATGTCCTTGGCCGCGGGGGTGTTGGCCGCCCTGTTCGCCAGCAGCGCCGCCGAGGTCGCGGCGACGGTGGCCACCTGCACGGCGGTCGTGGCGCTCAGGGTCGCGCCGGCCACGGCCGGATCGCCGGCGTCAAGATTGGCCACGGCGGCGGTCGAGCTGTTGGCGGCGTCGGCGGCCGTCTTGGCGGTGACCGCGGCGGTCTGGGCGTCGGCATTGGCCGTGTCGCTGGCGGCGTTCTGCTTTTGGGTGGCGACGAGTTTCGCGCCGCCGAAGGTGACGGCGCTCAGTCCCGTCAAGGCCAGCACATTCACGGTCAGGCCGATCCCGCTGATGAACTCGGCCCCCAGCAGCAGGACGCGCAGCACCAGCATCGAACCGTAGGCGATGGCGACGACGCCAAACCACAGCGCCAGCTGGAACTGCGAGTTGCTCAGCCGTCCGTCGTGGCCGGTGATGAACCGCAGCGGCTTGCCGCCCGAGGCCAGGAAGGCGACCAAAAGCAGGGCCGCCGTCACGCCGCAGACGGTCCAGCCGACCATCCACGGGTCGACCGGTCGCGCGATCCCGGTGATCTTCATGACCTTGGTCGCGGTCACCGGATCATCGACATCGATCCAGACGAGGTCGGCCCTGCCAGGCTTGGGCGGGATGATCCGCTTGTTGGCCCCAAGCCGCAGCGCCTGCTTGTCCGCTTGATTGACCACCAGCATATCGAAGGCCGGATAGCCGCCGTCGGGCTGGAACCGGATCGAATCGAAATTGGCGGCCTTGGCCGGGACGAGCTTGCCGTCCGGGCCCGGCAGCGCCTTGAGGCCAACCCCGACGATCGCGCCCGAGAATTGGCTGAACGTCAAATTGGCGGGTGGCGCTGGCGGCGTGGCCGTATCCGAGACGGCCGGGGCGAAGGGCGGGGCGAAGGGCGGGACGACGGGCGGGGCGACGGGCGGCGGGGCAGCCCGGGCGTGGGCGGCGCCGGCCAGAAAGGCGCCCAGGACGACGGCGGCCACAGCCACGCGCCAGGATGTCATGACCAGTCGCATCGCTCTCCCCCCAGAAAACCTTGCCGAGCTCTCCGCGATTTTACGCGCGAAGATTGCACTCTAGAATGGCCCAGTTTTCGTGACAAGCGGCTCGGCGGCGCGAGAGACAGCCCCTGGACGCGAAGGGCTTGGCGCCTGTCCGGCCGTGACAGAACGACGCGACCCGTCCATAACGGCCGTGTTCAGCCTCTATTCAGCCGCGAGGCTCTAAAACCGAGCCCATGAAGCCGATCCACATCCTTTTCGCCGCCCTGCTGGCCGCCTCCGCCCTGCCGGGCGTGGCGTCGGCGCAGCGCGGGCCGGACTCGCTGGGCGCTGACTGGCGCGCCCGGCAGGATCAGGCGCGGGGCGGCGTTCAGTCGGGCCAGCTGGTGCCACTGGGCCGGGTGATCGAGCAGATCGGTCGCCGCACGCCGGGCCGCGTGCTCGACGCCGGCCTCGAAGGCTCCAACTATCGCGTCCGCTGGGCCACCACCGACGGCCGCCGCATCGACTTCATCGTCGACGCGCGGACCGGCCAGATCCTCAGCGCCAACTAAGGTTTCCTGTTCCATGCGCATCCTGCTTGTCGAAGACGATCCCGACCTGTCGCGCCAGCTGAAGCTGGCCCTTGGGGACGCGGGCTACGCCGTCGATCAGGCGCCGGACGGTGAGGAAGCCCAGTTCCTGGGCGAAACCGAGCCCTATGACGCGGTGATCCTCGATCTCGGTTTGCCCAAGGTGGACGGCGTGTCGGTGCTGGAGCGCTGGCGGCGCGGCGGCGTGGCCACGCCGGTGCTGATCCTCACCGCGCGGGGTTCGTGGAACGAGAAGGTCGCGGGCTTCGACGCCGGCGCCGACGACTATCTGACCAAGCCGTTCCATACCGAAGAACTGCTGGCCCGCCTGCGCGCCCTGCTGCGCCGCTCGGCCGGCCACGCCTCGCCCAGCCTGTCGTGCGGCGGCCTGCGCCTGGACCCGCGCGCCGCCCGAGCCAGCGTCAATGGCGAACCCCTGCGCCTGACCTCGCTGGAATACCGCCTGCTGCACTACATGATCATGCACCAGGGCCGGGTGATCGGCCGCACCGAGCTGGTTGAGCACCTGTACGACCAGGACTTCGACCGCGACAGCAACACGATCGAAGTGTTCATTGGCCGGCTGCGCAAGAAGCTGGGCAGCGACCGGATCGAGACCGTGCGCGGCCTGGGCTATCGCCTGACGCCGCTGGAAGGCGAGACGACAGAGGGTTAGAGCCTTCGCCAATTCGTTTTGGCCCGGCCCAAATCTCCGCTCATCCCGACGAAAGTCGGGACTCACGCTGAGGCGGGGTGTTGGATCAGAGCGAAACCGCGAGGCTCGGCTTGGGTCCCGACTTTCGTCGGGATGAATGGAAAAAGGCGGGGCGAGGTGAGCGAAACGGAAAAGCGTCCCGACCCCCTCATCGTCCCTTCAACGGGCTTGCGCTAGCCATGTGGGACCTCAGCAAGCGCTCGCTCGTCCGTCGGCTGGTGCTGCTGGCCGGGGTATGGAACCTGGTCGTGCTGCTGGTGGCGGGCGTTTTCCTGACCGCCCAGTTCCGCGACTCGGCCATCCGCCGCTTCGATTCCGCCCTGACGGTGCTGACCGACGATCTCTATGCCAGCTCCAGCGTCGAGGACGGCGTGGTCAAGGCGCCGTTCCTGACCGACATTCGCGCCACCCGGGTCTATTCCGGCCGCTATTGGCAGATCCTGGAAATGCGGCCACAGGGCCTGCGAATAGTCGACCAGTCGCGGTCGCTGTTCGACAGCTCGCTGACCATCCCCGGCGCCCAGGCCGAGCGGCTGGCCGCCGCGCCGGGCAAAACCCTGTTCTTCGACCTGATGGGACCGCAGAACGCGCGGCTGCGAGCCGCCGCCATCCTGACCCGCCTGCCGGGCTATCCTCGCCCCGTGGTGTTCATCGCTGCCGAGGATCGGGCCCCGATCGACCGTGACGCCGACATCTTCGCCCGCAACACAGCCATCGCGTTGATCCTGCTGGGCGCGGGCCTGGTGTCGGCGGTGGTGGTGCAGGTGCGCGTCGGTCTGTTGCCGCTGTTTCGCCTGCGCCGCGAGGTGGGCGCCGTGCGCCGTGGCAAGGCCGAGCGGCTGGAGGGCGTCTATCCCGAGGAACTGGCGCCGCTGGCCGGGGAGCTAAACGCCCTGCTGACCCATAACCAGGAAGTCGTCGAGCGCCAGCGCACCCATGTCGGCAACCTGGCCCACGCCCTGAAGACCCCGCTGTCGGTGATGCTGACCGAGGCCAGCCAGCAGCCTGGCAGCCTGGCCGAGGTGGTCGAGCGCCAAGCCGCCACCATGCGCGAGCAGGTCGATCATCACCTGCGCCGGGCCCGCGCCGCCGCGCGCTCCCAGACTTCGGGCGAACGCACGCCCGTCGAGCCGATCATGGACGAGCTGGCTGCCACTCTGGAGCGGATCTTCCAGGACAAGCCAGGGGGGCGGGGCGTCGAGATCGACTGGCGCTGCCCCGACGACCTGGCCTTCCAGGGCGAGCGTCAGGACTTCATGGAACTGGCCGGCAATGTCATGGAAAACGCCTGCAAGTGGTGCAAGGCCAAGGTGCGGGCCGAGGCCGTGGCCAGCTCGCCCGAGCAGTTGACCCTGACCGTCGATGACGACGGCCCCGGTCTGCCCCCCGACCGCTGGATCGACGCCCTCAAGCGCGGCCAACGCATGGACGAGCATACGCCAGGCTCGGGCCTGGGTCTGTCGATCGTCGACGAACTGGCGCGGGCCTATGGCGGCTCGGTGACCCTCTCGGCCTCGCCGCTGGGCGGGCTACGGGTGACCCTGGTGCTGCCGCGCTCGGAGGGGTGAACCTCTTTCCTCACCCGTGAAACGGGGGAGGTGGCGCGGCGCCGATAGGCGAAGTGACGGGGGGCGGTCCCAGATTCCATCGGCGACGCCCGTTGGATCAGCGAACACTTCGCTCGCGGCATAGTGCATCACCGACCGTCCCATTGCTGCCAAGTAAGCATCGCGCCACCGCCCCCGCCTTACGGGTGAGAAGAGATCAGGCGAGCCCCACAACCTCACATCGCGCACCTCTCAACCCCACATCGCAAGACACCGGTTTCCGCGATCCAGCGACCTTTCGACGCTGTGGCTCGAACAGCAAAAACTTATGGTTTCGGAAAGTCTTAACCTCGTTGACGACATGGTTGACGCGGGCCCCAGTGGGCTGCTTTTGCGGGGAGTTATGGCCGGGGTCGTCGCCAACAAGTTGCTGATGGTTCGGAAGCTGGTGGAAACCGCCCCCGACGCCGCTCTGCGCAGCCTGGAGCTTGCCTTGTCCGGTCCGGCCGGAGGGCAAGGCGCCCTGGCTTCGGTGCGTCGGTTGGTCGAGGACGAGACCGCCGCCCGCTATATTCGCAACAGCGTCCTGGCCCCGATCGTGCCGCTGTGCGCCGCCCGCGACAGCGAACAGACCTCTTTCCCGCCCCGCGTGCTCTCCCTGTTGTGGGAGGCCTTGAAGATCGACTCGCCGCGCAAGATCGAGGAGGCCGCGGCGCGCTGCAATCCCTGGGACCTCGAACAAGGTCCGCCCGAGGTGTTCAACGAACTGTGCGAGATCGCCGCCCGGGGCGTGCGCGCCCAGACCGCGCCGGGCTTCGTGGCCCTGGGCCAGATCTGCGACATCGACGAGTTGGCCGCGTGCCTGGAGCTGTCGGCCATCGTTCGCGCCGCCCTGCCCAAGCTGTCGGAATGGATCAGCAAGATGAGCGAGGAGCGCGCCTCGTCCGCGCGCCTGGCCTATAACGACGCCTGCGAGATCCGCGACGACGCCGGACCGCTGTTGTTCGAAATCCTCGCCGCGCACCTGCCCGACGATTTCCGGATCCTGCGGGTGATCTCGGCGGTGATGGAGCGGCCCACCGACAAGTTCTGGGCCTCGTCCGAGGTCGGGGTGTTCGGCGAGCGGGTGCTGACCGACATCGAGAAGAACATCGACTTCATTCGGACCTTCGACGCCGACCGGGGCGAAGCCGAGGGCCGCAAGGCGGCGCTGGCCGCACAGAGGGTCGCGGCGCAGATCACCGAGTTCGAACAGTCTGTCGATCTGAACAAGGACGGTCCCTGGGGCAGGCGGATCGGTAAGTACAAGCAGGGCGTCGCCCAGACCGTCGAAAGCCGCATGAACGCCGCCGAGAAGGAACTGCTGGCGGCCCTGCCGCTGCGGCCGATCTCGATCCTCGGTGGCAAGAATGGCAAGGGCATTCCGGCGCTGACCGCCGAGCCCGACGAGCGCTTGGTCAGCCGCGTGACCGCAGTGCTGGCCTTCGTCGCCGACGTCCGGTCCTGCGCCGCCCAGAGCGGCTATGGCGCCAGCCGGGCCAAGGTGCTGGAAAAGCTCAACACGCGTCTCGACCAGTATATCGAGGACATCCTCTATGTGGTCCGAACCGGCGAGGGCGGTGATCGGGCCCTGGCCCAGCGCTATCTCGACCTGGCGGCCGGCCTCATCGCCTATAGCCGCGACGAGAAGACCGCCGAGATCGTCCGCCGCCGCGCCGCCGCCGCCGTGGCCCAGGCGGCCTGATCCTTACGCGATTTTTTCGCTAACGGCCGTCGCCATTCCCCTTTAACACGCGCGCATGATCGCTTTCTGGATCGCCGCGGCGGGATTGTCGGCCGTCGTCGCCGCCTTGGTGCTGCGCGGCGCCGCGCACGCCTCGCTGGGGGCGGGCGACGACGCCAGCCTGGCCGTGCATCGCCGACAGGTTTCCGAGATCGACGACCTGGCCGACCGCGGCCTGCTGGCCGACGGCGAGTTGAAGACGGCCCGCGCCGAGGCCGGCCGCCGGTTGATCGCCGCCGCCGACCAGCAACAGGCCTGGCCCGTCGCCGATCCCAAGACCCGGCCGCTGATCCTGGCCTTCGCCGCCCTGGCCCCGCTGATCGCGCTGGGCGTCTACGGCGCCGTCGCCGCGCCTGGCCTGGCCGACCAGCCCTACCTCAAGCGGGTGGCGCAGTGGCGCAACACCGAGCTCTCGCAACTGAGCCCCGACCAAATCGCGGCGGTGTTGCAGGAGACGGCCAAGGCCAAGCCCAATGATCCTGAACTGTTCAGGCTGCTGGCCCTCACCCGTCTGCAGGCCGGCGACCCGACTGGCGCGGCCCAGGCCCTGCGGCGCGCCGTCTCGCTGGCGCCCGACCGGGTCGATCTGTGGGTGGGTCTGGGCGAGATGTTCATCGCCGAAGCCAAGGGCGAGATCGGGGCCGACGCCAAGCGGGCCTTCGCCGAGGCGCTGAAGCGTGACCCGGCCAATGTCATCGCCCGCTACAACCTCGCCAAGGCCCGCATCGCCGAAGGCGACCTGGCCGGCGGCCTGGCCGACTGGCGGGCGGTGCTCGCCGCCATGCCGTCCGACGACCCGCGTCGCGCGGGTTTCGCCGAGGAGATCGTCCAGACCCAGGCGCGCGGCGGCCTGCTGCCAGAACCGACGGCCCCTCAGGAGCAAGCCGCCGCGCCGGCCGGCGACGGCTCGGGCGTCGATGGCTTCATCCAGGGCATGGTCGCCAGCCTCGCGGCCAAGCTCCAGGCCAATCCCGACGACGCCGATGGCTGGGTCAAGCTGGTGAGGGCCTATGCCGTGCTGGGCGACACCACCAAGCGCGACGCCGCCCTGGCCCAGGCCCAGGCCCGCTTCGCCGGCCAGCCCAAGGTGTTGGCCGCGCTGCGTCAGGCCGCCCAGGCCCCCAAGGCGGATACGACATCATGAGTTTCCTGCCCAAATCCCGCAAGGCGCGCCGCCGCCTGACCGTCCTGGCGGTCGCCGCCCCGGTGGTCGCCTTGGCCGTCGGCCTGGCCCTGTGGGGCATGCGCGACGCCATCTCGCTGTTCTACACCCCCGCCCAGGCCGCCGCCGCCCATGTGCCGGCCGGCCGCAAGGTGCAGCTAGGCGGGCTGGTGGAGAAGGGCAGCGTGATCAAGCACCCCGACGGCCTGGTGGAGTTCGTGGTCGCCGACCAGCGCGCCACCAATCTCGTGCGCTACCAGGGCGACCTGCCCGACCTGTTCCGCGAGGGCCAGGGGATCGTCGCTTCGGGCGCCTTCGACGAGACCGGTGTCTTCGTCGCCAAGCAGGTGCTGGCCAAGCACGACGAGCGCTACATGCCGCGTGAAGTGTCCAAGGCGCTGAAGGAACAGGGCGAGTGGCGAGGGGATGGCGCGACGCCGTCCTACTCAACAGGGAAGCCCGCCTCGTGAGCGTAACGCTTAAATTTCCTTCTCCCCTTGGGGGAGAAGGTGGCGGCCCCAGGCTTGATCCGGGGCCGACGGACGAGGGGTCGCGCCGACCTGTCCGCCGTGCGCGGCTGACCTCGCCTTCAACCCCTCATCCGTCGCTTCGCGACACCTTCTCCCGCAAGGGGAGAAGGGAAGGTTTGGCATGATTACCGAGTTTGGCGCCTACGCCCTGATCCTGGCCTTGGTGCTGTCGGCCCTGCAGATGGGGCTGTCGGCGGTGGGCGGGGCGCGGCGGATGTCGGTCCTGACCGGCGCGGGGCAGGGCGCGGCCCTGGGCGCCTTCCTGTGCACGGGCCTGACCTTCCTGGCCCTGGTCCATGCCTTCGTGGTGTCGGACTTCTCCGTGGCCAACGTCGCGGCCAACTCCCACACCGCCAAGCCCATGCTCTACAAGGTGGCTGGCGCCTGGGGCAGCCACGAGGGCTCGATGCTGCTGTGGTGCCTGGTGCTGACGGGCTTTGGCGCGGCCATGGCGGCCTTCGGCGCCGCCCTGCCGCCGCGTCTGCGGGCCTATGCGGTGGCGACGCAGGGCGCGCTGGGCGTGCTGTTCCTGGCCTACACCGTCTTTGCTTCCAACCCGATGACCCGGCTGGTCAACGTCCCGGTCGAGGGGGCGTCGCTCAATCCGCTGCTGCAGGACCCGGCGCTGGCCTTCCATCCGCCGTTTCTCTACTGCGGCTATGTCGGCTTCTCGGTGGTGTTTTCGTTCTCGATGGCCGCCCTGATCGAGGGCCGGGTCGACGCCGCCTGGGCCCGCTGGGTGCGGCCCTGGACCCTGGCGGCCTGGAGCTTCCTGACCGTCGGCATCACGCTCGGCGCCTTCTGGGCCTATTACGAACTGGGCTGGGGCGGCTGGTGGTTCTGGGATCCAGTCGAGAACGCCAGCTTCATGCCGTGGCTGATCGGCACGGCGCTGCTGCACTCGGCGGTGGTGCTGGAAAAGCGCGGCGCCCTGCCGGGCTGGACCGTGTTCCTGGGGCTGGCCGCCTTCACCTTCTCGATGCTTGGCGCCTTCCTGGTGCGCTCGGGCGTGCTGACCAGCGTCCACGCCTTCGCCGTCGATCCGGCGCGGGGCATCCTGCTATTGACCATCATGGGGATCGCGGCCGGGAGTGGCTTCCTGCTGTTCGCCCTGCGCGCGCCCAGCCTGAACAGCGGCGGGTTGTTCGCCCCGGTGAGCCGCGAGAGCGCGATCGTCGTCAACAACATCATCCTGTCGACCGCCACGGCGACGGTATTGCTTGGCACGCTCTATCCTCTGATCCGCGAGGCCATGGACGGCGAAGCGGTGTCGGTCGGCCCGCCTTGGTTCAACCTGACCTTTGTTCCCTTGATGGTGCTGGCCATGGCCATCCTGCCGGCCGGACCGCTGTTGGCCTGGAAGCGCGGCGACGCCCGGCTGGTGATGCGCCGCCTGTGGCTGGCCCTGGCCTGCGCCGCGATCCTGGGCCTGGTGGCCTTCGCCGTGATCGCGCCGCGCCATGCCCTGGCGAGCGCAGGCCTGGCCCTGGGGGTCTGGCTGGTGGCCGGCGCGGTGCTGGAGCTGGCCGAGCGGGTGCGGGCTTTCCGTGCGCCCTGGGCCGAGGTCCGGCGCCGGACCGTGGGCCTGCCGCGCGGCGCCTGGGGCATGACCCTGGCCCATGCCGGCCTTGGCCTGTTCGTGCTGGGCGCGTCGTTCGAGACCACCTGGCGCGTCGAGGCCGCTCAAGCCCTGAGCGTCGGCGGCCAGTTGAAGCTGGGCGCCTATGAGCTGGCCCTGACCGACGTCGGCGCGGTCGAGGGCGCCAACTACATCGCCGAGCGGGGGATCGTGAAGATCACCCGCGGCGGCGCTCCGATCTGCACGGCCCAGCCCGAGCGCCGCTTCTATCCGACCGGTCGCCAGACGACCTCCGAAGTGGCCATCTGTCCACGGGTGCTGGACGATCTTTATGTGGTGCTGGGCGAGCGCCGAGCGGGTGCGAACGGCCAGCCCGCCTGGCTGGTCCGCGCCTTCGTCAATCCGTGGGTTCGGCTGATCTTCCTGGGCCCGTTGATCATGGCCCTGGGCGGCCTGATCTCGCTGTCGGACCGCCGGCTGCGGTTCGGCGTGGCGCGCAAGGCGGAGACGGCGGCTTGAAGATCGCCTCCTCCTTTCTTCTCCCCTTGCGGGAGAAGATGGCCGCCTTAGGCGGTCGGATGAGGGGCCTCTCAAACCTGTCCACCTCGATCGTCTGCGGTGTCGACGCCGTGCGACCCCTCATCCGTCGGCTGCGCCGACACCTTCTCCCGCAAGGGGAGAAGGGAAGGGGTGTGCTCGTGGCGCTGATGGCTATCGCCTGCATGGCGGGCGCGGCCGCCGATCCCGCCGAGCGTCTGCCTGATCCCGTGCAGGAATCCAGGGCCCGCGACCTGTTTCGCGAGGTGCGCTGCCTGGTTTGTCAGAACGAGTCGATCGACGACTCCCAAGCCGACCTGGCTGGCGACCTGCGCGGCGTGATCCGCGACCAAGTGAAGCAGGGCCGCAGCGACCGGCAGATTCGCACGTTTCTGGTCGCGCGCTATGGCGAGTTCGTGTTGCTCAAGCCGCCGTTCTCGCCGAGCAACGCCGTGCTCTGGGCCACGCCTTGGGTCGCCCTGGTTTTGGGCGGCGGGTTGATGATCGTGCTTCTGAGGCGACGGGCCACACCCGGAGCGCCCGGCGAGGACGTTGAACAGCTTTCCGAAGGCGAAGAGGCTCGTGTTCAGGCGTTGTTGAAGGATGAATGACACGATTGCGCCGCGAAGACGCCGCAAGACCATCGTCAGCGTGGCGCAAAGATCAGTTGAAGACCATTGCGCCTTTCGCTAGCGCAACTAGGTTCTCAGGCCAAGGACCCGGCGCAGTGCGCCGTGGGTGAGGAAAGACGTAAGATGGCTGCTAGGAAGTCTGGTTTCTTTGTCGGCGCGGTGGCTGGCGCGGGCGTGGCCTGCGCGGCCTTGGTCGGTGTCGGCATGCGCATGGGTCCGGCGAGCGCCGACGCGGCGCCGCAGGTGATCCGCACCTCTGGCGCCGCCGTGGCCGCCGCGGGTGCTCCGCCCGCGATGTTCGCTCCGCCGCCCGGCGCGCCGCTGTCGTTTGCCGACATTTTCGAACAGGTCTCGCCCGCCGTAGTGCAGATCGACGTGACGTCCAAGGCCGCCGCCGCGCCGAAGCTGCGCATCCCAGGCCTGGAAGGCTTCGACATCGTGCCGCGCGGCCAGAAGCCCGAGGACGGCGAGGAAGCCGCCCCCGGTCCCAAGCAGCAGTCGTCGGGTTCGGGCTTCTTCATCTCGGCCGACGGTTATCTGGTCACCAACAACCACGTCGTCGCCGACGCCGATGATGACGGCATCAATGTTGTGCTCAAGGACGGCCGCGAGCTGAAGGCCACCATCGTCGGTCGCGACGAGGGCACCGATCTGGCGGTCCTCAAGGTGGTTGATCCCAAGGCCAAGGGCGCGGCCTTCCCCTTTGTGAATTTCGAGAACCAGGCCAAGCCGCGGGTCGGCGACTGGGTGATTACCATCGGCAACCCGTTCGGCCTGGGCGGCACCGCCACGGCCGGCATCATCTCGGCCTATAATCGCGACCTGGGCGACAGCTCGTCGACCTTCGTCGACTACATCCAGATCGACGCTCCCATCAACCGCGGCAACTCCGGCGGTCCGTCGTTCGACGTCTATGGTCGGGTGATCGGGGTCAACACCCCGATCTTCTCGCCAACCGGGGGCTCGATGGGCATCGGCTTCGCCATCCCGGCCGACGTGGCCGAGAACACCGCCAAGCAGCTGATCGCTGGCGGCAAGGTCGTGCGCGGCTATATCGGCGCCCAGATCCAGCCCTTCACCACCGAAATGGCCGAGGCCCAGGGCCTGTCGGACGTCAAGGGCGCCATCGTCGCCGACCTGGTGGCGGGTGGCCCGGCCCAGAAGGGCGGGCTGATGCCCGAGGACGTGATTACCGCCGTCAACGGCGTGGCGATCAAGAGCGGCTCGGAATTGACTCGCGAAGTGGCCAAGGGCCGTCCGGGCGACACCCTGAAGCTGTCGGTCCTGCGCGGCGGCAAGCCCCGCACGGTCGAGATCAAGTCGGGCGTCCGGCCGACCGAGAAGGAACTGGCGGTCGATGGCGACAACACCGACCAGAACGGTGGCGAAACCCCGACCAAGCCGCAGACCCAGAAGTCCGAAGCCCTGGGCATGAGCCTGGCGCCGATCGATGACGCGGCCCGTCGAACCTACAGCATTGACCCCACCGTCAAGGGCGTGCTGATCGATGGCGTCAAGGTCAACTCCGACGCTGGCGAGAAGGGCCTGCGCAAGGGCGACGTCCTGACCAGCGTCAATGGCGATCCTGTCGCGAGCGCGTCGCAGGTTTCGGCGGCCGTCGAGGCGGCCAAGAAGCTGCAGCGTCCCAGCGTCAATCTTCGCATCGTCCGCGCCGGTCGTCCGACGATCGTGCCGCTGAAGATCGCGCCGTAGGGCTCGGCGCGGAACACCGTCGCGCGGGGGCTTTCCCCCGCGCGCGGATCACGTCACCATCCGTGCCGTGGCGACGAACACGACGGGGGCGTCGCCGATTCGGTGACGCCCCCTTTTCGTGTGCCAGGGCGTGCATCCAGGGGCCTGAAATGCGTATTCTGATCATCGAAGACGATCTCGAAGCGGCCGGCGCCATGAGCCACGGCCTGACCGAGGCCGGCCATCAATGCGTTCA
>JACMOF010000030.1 GCA_014378155.1 Caulobacter sp.
ACGACCGCGAAGGGCGAAGGCGGCCAAGCCCAGCAAGGCGGTGGCCATGAAGCCAATGACCACCAGGGTGGCGGCGAACACAACGGCGATGACGGCGGCGACGGCCACGGCGATCGAGGTCGCCACGGCTCCGGCGATGGTGGGCAGGCTGCGCCAGGCGATACCGTTGGCCTTGGATGTCTCCATCGTCTTCCTCGCCAGGCGTTGCCCCGCCCTCTTGCTAAGGTGGGGCGCCAGTACTGAACGTCAACTGAACACCCAGTCGATCGTTGCGTAAAATGAATTCGACGCTAGCCCGCCGCGAAACCCGCCAATTCGCGGCGTTCGCGCATCACCGTGCTGAAGGCGGCGTTGATCGCGGCCGACTTGGCCTCGGCCACTTCGATGAACTCCAGAGGCAGACCTCGAGCTCTCGCCCGGTCCGGGTGGACCTCCGACATCGCCGTGCGCCAGGCCGAGTGCACCACCGCGTCCTCGGCGTCGGCCGGCACGTCGAGGATGCGGTAAGGGTCGTCCGGCTCGGCGCCGACGTGGGTGGCGGTCAGGCGGCGGAAGGCGAGCGGCGACATCCCAAACAGATCCGACACCCTCTCCAGATAGGCCAGCTCATCGGGGGTCACCGCGCCGTCGGCCTTGGCGATGTGGAACAGGCCGTCCAGCACGTCTTCCAGCAGCTGCGGGCAGGTGCGATAGCGCTTGGCCAGGCGCTTGGCATAGCTCTCGAAGCCGTGTGTCGTCTGCCGCGCCAGGTCATACAGGCGGTGGATGTTGTTCTCGGACGCGGGGTCGGGGTGGAACACCTCGGCGAAGGCGGCGAACTCGTCGGTGTCGGCCGAGCCGTCGGCCTTGGCCAGCTTCGCGCCCAGGGCCGTCACGGCCGTCGAGAAGGCCGGATCCTGCCCCGGCAGGCCAGGCGGACATTCCTGGCATTCCGCCATGTCCAACCGCCGCGCGGCGAGGCTTGCAATGTTACGCCAGAAGGTCATGGCAGCGACGTGAGTCCAGAAGCGTGGCGGAGTAGTGGCAGTTGTATATACGCAAGACCGTCCCCCACGGATCACGCCTCCCACGCTTTCTAGCACAAAAAAGCCGTGGCCCCACCCGGCCATGCTGCATCGCACATTGAAAATTGGTAACAGTCTGTCCGACGCTCGCCGGAAATATTCGCGGGCCGGGGGAGCGTTTTGGCCGTCCACGTCGTTATGGTCACGCTTGAGCGTGGGCGGGTTGAAACGCCCCCGGCGCCATGCTCCGGTCCCATTGCGGCCGGAAAGGCTCTAACTCGACGCGCCCGACTTTGTAGATCGACGCCCTATCAAGAGGACTTCCGCCCGCATGGCGACCGCTTTCCTTCTCGCCCTGGCCCTGCTGGCCCAGGACGCTCCCGTGTCCACCGCTCCGGTCGCCTCCGCTCCCCCGGTCCGCACGACCGCCGCGCCCACGCCGCCGACCGACGACTATGGCTATGTCGGTTGGTGCTACGGCGCGCTGGGCGGCTATGTCGAGCTGTACGACAAGGTCCTGCCGGAAGTGACTCGCATCGAGAAGGCCTTCCCCGGCCCCGACGGATTTTCCGCTGCAATGAAGGAATATCCGGCCCTGCGCACTCAGGCCCAGAGCGACCTGAAGATCTATCGGTCGGCGATTGTGGCGGCCGAGAAGGCCAGCCCCCGTCCGATCTCCGAATATGGCGCGGCGGCGATCAAGAAGGGCCGTTCGGTCTGGGGCGGCTCCGAGCAGGTCGACAAGGCCCGCCTGGCTCAGGTGTGGATGAGTTGGTCGCCCCCAGGCGACTGCGAGTCCCGCGCCAAGACCCTGGAGACCAAGTCCAACCTGTTCGGCCAAGCCCTGAACTACAACGTCAAGAAGGACGAGGCTCCGGTTCTCGCGCCGACCGAATCCGCACCCGTCCCGGCTGCGACGGTGCCCTCGCCTCAGGAGGCTCCAGCGGCTGAAACCCCGGTCGCCGACACGCCGAAGCCGGCTGCGATCGCCAAGCCTGTAGCGGCGAAGGCCAAGCCGGTTTCCGCCAAGGTCACGCCTGCGAAGACGGCGGCGAAACCTGGGGCGAAGACGGCGGCGAAGCCTGGCGCCAAGCCGCCCGCACTGCCGCTGGCCGAAAAGGGAGAGATCATCATCGACCCCAACAATCCCCAGCCCTGCGCCGGCAGCCTCGCGCCCGGCAAGCGCGGCGGCAAGAACGTACTGGTCTGCAAGCCGGACTAAGGGCGGCGTTGAGACCCTCTCCAGATGAGAGGGTTATTTTACCGGCAGCGCCCCGCTCTCCGCCAGCGCCTTGAACCACGCATAGGACGCCTTGGGGGTTCGCACGCCCGTGGTTCGGTCCATCGCCACCAAGCCGAACTTGGACGTGAAGCCCAGGTCCCATTCCCAGTTGTCGATCAGAGTCCAGGTAAAATAGCCGCCGATCCGGGAGCCTGCCTCCATCGCCCCCTTCACCGCCTCGAGGTGGCGGCGCAGATACTGGCTGCGGAAGCCGTCGTCGAGCACCGCTGGACCCGGGCCGAAGGCGTCCGAGCAGCCGTTCTCGGTGATCATCACCGCCGGGTTGCCGTAGTCGTGGCGCAGCATGTCCAGCACCTGGGCCAGGCCCGAGGGGTCGATCTGGCGGCCAAAGGCGTCGAGCTCGGCCCCGGGCGGCGGGGCGGCGGGCGCGATGTGGCTGGGCGAGCCCAGGTCGATCTTCACATAGGCCGGCGAGTAGTAGTTCACCCCCAGGAAGTCTATCGCCTGGCGGATCTTGGCAAGGTCGCCGTCCTGCACATGCCCCTTCAGGAAATCATCCATCAAAGCCGGATAGACGCCCTTCAGCAGGGGGTCCAGCCACGCCCGGTTCCACAGTGCGTCCAGCCCGCCGGACGCCGGGCGGTTCCAGAAGGCCAGCGCTCCGCCGGCCGGGCGACACGGCTGCAGGGCAAGGGTCGTGCCGATCTTCAGATCGTCGTGCCCCTCGCGCAGGGCCTGGATCGCCAGGCCCTGCGCGAGGTTCATATGGTGGGTGGTTGGTCCCAGCAGGGCGATGTCCTTCAGGCCCGGCGCGTGCTCGCCCAGCACATGGCCGAAGACGGTGTGCACCGCCGGCTCGTTGAGGGTGATTATGTGCTTGAGCCGGTCGCCCATCCGCTGGCCGACGGCGGCGGCGTAGTCGGCGAAGCTCTGGGCGGTGTCGCGCGCGCTCCAACCGCCCTTGTCCTGCAGGGCCTGGGGCAGGTCCCAGTGGAACAGGGTGGCGTAGGGCGTGACGCCCTTGGCCAGGCAGGCGTCGACCAGGCGCTCGTAATGGTCCAAGCCCGCGGCGTTGACCGTGCCTGACCCGGTGGGCAGCACCCGCGACCACGACATCGAGAAGCGGAAGGCCTTCAGCCCCGCCCCGGCGATCAGCTCGATATCCTCGGCGTAGCGACGGTAGCTGTCTGTGGCCAGATCGGCGGTCGAGCCGTCCTTGATCCGGCCCGGCTGCTTCTCGAAGGTATCCCAGATGCTGGGGCCGCGCCCGTCGGCGGTGGGCGAGCCCTCGGTCTGAAAGGCCGCCGTGGCCACGCCCCAGACGAAGTCGTCGGGGAATTGTCGAGACTTGATCGCGACCTCGGTCTTGCCGGCGCGGTCGCAGCCGCTGAGGCCAAGCCCGGCCGCACCACCGACCGCCAGGACGCCCAAGGCTCTGCGGTTGACACCCTTGTCCACGTCCACCCCCTGCTCCGTTGAAGATCGCGCGTCTTCGTTGCGGCGAAGATGATCGCAAAGCGCTGCCATGACCAGACCCCGCACGCCGCCTCCCGCAACGGGAAGCGGCGGCTTTCGTCGCAGTCCTAGAGCAAGCCGCGCGATATAGGAATCGCACGGCTTGCTCTAGACTTCTGTTTTCGCATCGCTTTTGCGGAAAACCGGTGGCCACTTTTCCGCGCGATGCTCTAGGTCCAGGCGGTCCAGGTCACGACCGTGCGGCCGTTCTGGATCTGGATCAGCAGCGCGGTGTCATCGACGCCCTTCGACGCCGGCACGGGATTGGCCAGGGAATAACTGTTGGTGTCCGACCAATAGAACTGGCGATCATTGTCGTCATCCACCCAGAAGCTGACCGCCCAGGCGCCGTCGTCGGCGGCGATCGTGATGTGGTGATCGTCCCAATAGGTGGAGCCCGGGCAGTCGGGCAGGAAAATCCAGTTGTCGTCCGAGCCGCCCGGCCACGGCGTGCGCGTTTATTGGGTGGTGGATGTCGCGTCGCGGCGGGTAATCGTCCATCGAGACCCGACGGACGAGCGCTATCGGTCGGTCGAGACCTTCGAGGCTGACGCCGAGGTCGCTGCCTTGCTGGCGCCGGAGGCGCGGATGCGGCTGGCGGATTTGCTGGGCGAGGCTTGAGACCTGGCAAACAGCGCCGGACGATTGCCAAAACTGCAATCATCGATATGGTGATTGCATGAACAGCAAGCAGAAACGCACGCTGAAAGCCGTCGTCACCGACCCTGTCTCGCCAACCCTTAGTTGGGCCGACGTCGAAAGCCTACTGGTCGCTGCGGGCGCGCGGGTGATCGAGGGCTCAGGATCGGCTGTGCGGTTCGAGCGAGACGGCGTAGTCGCTCGTTTCCACCGGCCCCATCCGGACAAGAACGCCAAACGGTATCAGATCAAGGACGCCCGCGCGTTCCTCGCGGCGATTGGAGTGAGATCATGAACGTTTTGAAGCACAACGGCTACGTGGCGCGGGTCGAGTTTGACGGCGAGGACGAGATCTTTGTCGGTCGCCTTGCCGGAATTACCGACATCGTCGGCTTTCACGCCGACACGGTTAGCGACCTGAAGGCGGCTTTCCGCGACGCCGTCGCCGACTACATCGCTACCTGCGTCAAAGCCGGCAAGAAGCCCGAAAAGCCCTATTCCGGCCAGATCATGGTCCGCGTCGATCCCGTGGTCCACGCCCGCGCCGCCTTGGCGGCGGAACTGGCGGGCAAGAGCCTGGCGGGCTGGACGGAGGGGAAGCTGCGCGACGCGGCGACGCGGGAGATCGAGGCGGCTTGAGCTATTCAGCGTTGTTCGCGGGCAGTTGAATAAACCCCTGCTTTTCCGACAGTCAAAGCGAGTAGAGCGCCGCCAAAGGTCAGGCGCGGAAGCCGGACTTCGCCCTCATTGGCTGGCCAGGTTCGCCAGAAAAACTTGAGCGCAATGCCGACACAAAGCAGCGCCGTCGCGACGACCGCGAGCGCGGGCCAATCCTGATCGTTCAAGCCACCGCCTCGCGCGCCTTTGCGCCGGGGTCGTAGTTGAGGATCGGCGACAGCCACTTCTCCGCATAGGCCAGGTCCCAGCCCTTGCGGCGGGCATAGTCCTCGACCTGATCGGGATCGACCTTGCCAACGCCGAAATAGTGCGACTTCGGATGGCTGAAATAGAAGCCCGACACCGCCGCGCCGGGGCTCATCGCGTAGCTCTCGGTCAGAATCATGCCGGTGGCCGCTTCCGCGTCGAGCAGCTTGAACAGCGTGCCCTTCTCGGTATGGTCGGGCTGGGCGGGATAGCCGGGGGCCGGGCGGATGCCCTGGTATTTTTCGGCGATCATCACGTCGGTGTCGCGGGCCTCATTGGCGGCGTAGCCCCACAGCTCGACGCGGGCCTGGTAGTGCAGCCACTCGGCGAAGGCCTCCGCCAGGCGGTCGGCCAGGGCGCTGGCCATGATGGCGCTGTAGTCGTCGCCGGCGTCCTTGAAGCGCTTGACGATCTCGTCCTCGCCATGGCCGGCGGTGACGGCGAAGCCGCCGACATAGTCTGGGCCGTGCCCGATCGGCGCGACGAAGTCAGCCAGGGCGGCGTTCATCTTGCCGGCGCCCTTGTCCATCTGCTGGCGCAGGGTGAACAGGCGCGACAGCTCGGTCTTGCGACTTTCGTCAGTATACAGAACGATGTCGTCGCCGTCGGCCTGGGCCGGCCAGAAGCCGATCACGCCCTTGGCCCCGAACCACTTTTCGGCGACCACCTTGTCGAGCATTTCGCGGGCTTCGCGATAGAGGTCGGTGGCGGCCACGCCGACCACGTCGTCCTCCAGGATCTGTGGGAAGCGGCCGATCAGCTCCCAGCTGGCGAAGAACGGCGACCAGTCGATGAACGGGACCAGCTCGGCCAGCGACGGCTCGAAGGTCCGCACGCCGATAAAGCTGGGCTTGGGCGGCTGGTAGCCGGCCCACTCGATCTCGAACTTCTTCTTGCGGGCATCGGCGATGCTGGTCCGCGCCTTGTTGCTCTGCCCCCGCGCATACTGCTCGCGGATGCGGACATACTCAGTGCGCGTCTCGGCCTGCAGGCGGTCGCGCTCGCTGAGCGACAGCAGGCCCGAGACCACGCCCACCGCCCGGCTGGCGTCCAGCACATAGGTGGTCGAGCCCTTAGAATAGGCGGGCTCGATCTTGACCGCCGTGTGGGTGCGGCTGGTGGTGGCGCCGCCGATCAGCAGCGGCATGGTGAAGCCCTGGCGCTCCATCTCGGCGGCCACGAACACCATCTCGTCCAGCGACGGGGTGATCAGACCCGACAGGCCGATCATGTCGACGTTGTGCTTCTTGGCCTCTTCCAGGATGCGGTCGGCCGGGACCATCACGCCCAGGTCGATGACCTCGTAATTGTTACACTGCAGCACCACGCCAACGATGTTCTTGCCGATGTCGTGGACGTCGCCCTTTACCGTGGCCATCAGGATGCGGCCGGCCTGGACGCGCGGCTTGCCGGCCTTCTCGGCCTCCATGAACGGCTCCAGCCAGGCCACGGCCTGCTTCATGACGCGGGCCGACTTGACCACCTGCGGCAGGAACATCTTGCCCGAGCCGAACAGGTCGCCGACCACGTTCATGCCGTCCATCAGATGGCCTTCGATGACGTGTAGCGGTCGCTCGACCGACAGGCGCGCCTCCTCGGTGTCCGCCTCGATGAATTCGGTGATGCCGTTGACCAGGGCGTGGGTGATGCGCTCGCCCACGCTGCCCTTGCGCCATTCCAGATTGGCGGTCTGGACCTGGCTCTTGTCGCCCTTGTACTTGGGGGCCAGGTCGACCAGCCGCTCGGTGTTGGTGACATTGGTGCGCTGCGGGCGGTTGAGGATCACGTCCTCGACGGCCTCGCGCAGTTCGGCGTCCAGCGCATCATAGACCGGCAGGTCGCCGGCGTTGACGATGCCCATGTCCATGCCCGCCGCGATGGCGTGGTACAGGAACACCGAGTGGATGGCCCGTCGCACCGGCTCGTTGCCACGGAAGCTGAACGAGACGTTCGACACCCCGCCGCTGATGCGGGCGTAGGGACAGCGCTTCTTGATCTCTCGCGTGCCCTCGATGAAGTCGACGGCGTAGTTGTCGTGCTCCTCGATGCCCGTCGCCACGGCGAAGATGTTGGGGTCGAAGATGATGTCTTCGGCCGGGAAGCCCACCTTGTCGACCAGGATGCGATAGGCCTTCTCGCAGATCTCGATCTTACGGGCGGCGGTGTCGGCCTGGCCCTGCTCGTCGAAGGCCATGACCACCACGGCCGCGCCGTAGCGCAGGCATAGCTTCGCCTGTTCGATGAACTTGGCTTCCCCCTCCTTCATCGAGATCGAATTGACGATCGCCTTGCCCTGGACGCACTTCAGGCCGGCCTCGATCACCTCCCACTTGGAGCTGTCGATCATCACCGGCACCCGCGCGATGTCGGGCTCGGCCGCCATCAGGTTCAGATAGGTGATCATCGCCTGCTTGGAGTCGAGCAGGCCCTCGTCCATGTTGACGTCGATGACCTGGGCCCCGGCCTCGACCTGCTGGCGGGCCACCGACAGGGCGGCCGGATAGTCGCCGTCGATGACCAGCTTCTTGAACTTGGCCGAGCCAGTAACGTTGGTGCGCTCACCGATATTGACGAAGACAGGTCTCATTTCGCGGCACTCAAGGTCGTTTGCAGGGCGGCGATCTGGGTGAGCCACGCGTCGTGATCCTCCCCCTCCTGCCACAGTTCGTCGAGTTCAGAGGCCGGGCCGACGACGCGCGCCAGGGCCGAGCGCGCCAGGGCGACCGCGCCGTCCGGAGCCGCGCCCAGCGCCGTCTTCAGGTCGCGGTGGCTGTCGGGCAGGATGGTGACGTCGCCGACCGATGCGGCGACGATCGCCGCGGCTGCCACGGCGATCTCGCCCTCGGGGGCTTCCAGATAGCCGGCCGTCTTCGTCACATGGTCCAGCATCTGGACGACCGTGCGCCAGTCCGGCGCCTCGGCCAGGTCGCCGACGAAATCCATCGCCTCGTCATTGTCGAACAGTCCGCTCGCCCAGGCCATGCTCAAACCGCCTCGGTCTTGGCGCGGGCCGTCGCCAAGGTGATCTGGCCGGCCAGGAAGTCGGTGAAGGCGATCCCCTGGGCTTTCAGCGACTTGGGATAGAGGGACGCTGCGGTCATGCCTGGCAGGGTGTTGATCTCCAGGAAGATCGGGCCGTTCGGCGTGACGATGAAGTCGCTGCGCGAATAGCCGCCGGCCCCCACGGTTTCGTGGGCCTTGAGGGCGCAAGTCTGGATGGCGGCGATGATCTCCGAGGGGAAGGTGGCGGGGCAGATCTCACGGGTCGCCGCCGCTAGATATTTGGCGGCGTAGTCGAAGGCTCCGTCGGCGGGATGGATCTCGACCGGCGGCAGAGCGATCAGCGAACCGTCGGCCTGTTCGAGCACGCCGCAGGTGGCCTCCAACCCGGCCACGAAGGGTTCGATGACATAGGCCGCCGAGCCGGCGGCCTCTTCGAGGGTTTCCAGATCGGCGGGGCCGTTGACGAAGATCAGGCCGTAGCTGGAGCCATCGGCCACCGGCTTGGCGACCAGCTTGCCGTACTTGGCCAGCGCCGCTTCGGCGTCGGCCAGTTCGACCGTCGAAGGCGCATCGACGCCGGCCTGAGCCACGGCGACCTTGGTCGCGATCTTGTCGAAAGCCAGGCGGCTGGACTTGGAGTCCGAACCGGTAAACGCCACGCGCCGCGCCTCGCACAGGGCGGCCAGGTCGCCGTTCTCGGCCTCGCCGCCGTGCATGCCCAGCACCAGAACGCGGTCCTCGGCCTTGGCCTTGTCGAGCGCCGCCTCGATGCCGCCAATCGACGCCCCTTCGGTGGGCAGGTCCAGCTCGAACGGCCGCTGATGGGCCTGAAGCACCGCGTCGCTGGCGACATAGACCTTGTCGTCCGGGGCCCAGAACCACAGGTCGGCGCCTGGCAAGGCCGTGGCCAAGGCCTTGGCGCTGGCTACCGAGACGAGACGCTCGCGGCTCATGCCGCCGAAGAGAATGGTGGTGCGCATCGTGAAATCTCTAAAGCATTTCAAGCCAAGCGGCGTTCGGTTCGCGTGAAGAAAATGCGTGGAAACAATGATCGAGAGGCCTGATCCGATGCGATCGGATCGGAGCCCCTAGGCCAGCTCGAACGGCTCAAGCCCCGCCAGGCGCATGGCCTTCGGGCGCTCGGGGATCGCGCGGGGCTTCACGCCGCGCACCTCGTCGGCCACATGCTTGATGTGGTCCGGCGTGGTGCCGCAGCAGCCGCCCAGGATGTTGACGATGCCGTCCTTGGCCCACTCGTGCAACTGGTGGCCGGTCTGGTGCGGCTCCTCGTCATATTCGCCCATGGCGTTGGGCAGGCCAGCATTGGGATAGGCCGCGACCAGGGTATCGGCGATGCGAGCCATCTCGGCGATGTGCGGCCGCATCAGGTCGGCGCCCAGGGCGCAGTTGAAGCCCACGGCGAACGGCTTGCAGTGCTTGATCGAGTTCCAGAAGGCTTCCGCCGTCTGGCCTGACAGGGTTCGGCCCGAGCGGTCGGTAATGGTGCCGCTAATCCAGATCGGCAGCTCCTCATAGCCCTCGTCGACCAGGTCCATGATCGCCTTGATCGCGGCCTTGCAGTTCAGCGTGTCGGTGATGGTCTCGATCAGGAACAGGTCCACCCCGCCGTCGTGCAGCGCCGCCACCTGCTCGCGATAGGCCTGGTAGACCTGGTCGAATGTGACCTTGCGCGCGCCGGGATCGTTCACGTCCGACGACATCGACAGCATGACGTTGAGCGGCCCCATCGAGCCGGCCACGAAGCGTGGTTTTTCCGGCTCCCTGGCCAGCCACTCGTCGGCCACGGCGCGGGCGATGCGCGCGCCCTCGTAATTGATGTCGCGCACCACGTCGGCCCCGAGGCGATAGTCGGCCTGGGCGATGGTGGTGCCGGAAAACGTATTGGTCTCGGAGATGTCGGCGCCGGCCGCGAAATACTGGTGATGCAGGTCGGCGACGATGTCGGGCCGGGTCAGACACAGGATGTCGTTATTACCCTTCATCTGGCCGTCATAGTCGGCGAAGCGCTCGGCGCGGTAGTCGGCCTCGCTCAGCTTGCGCTTCTGGAACATCACGCCCCACGAGCCGTCGAGGATCAAGATGCGTTCCTTGGCGGCGGCCCTCAGGGCCGCGACGCGGCCTGTTCTTGTCGAAAGATCTGGGCGGGTGGTCAGATCGGTCACGCGGCGGCCTCCGAAGGCGCCGGGACGGTCTCGCGGACGCCCAGCACGCGGCAGATGGCGTAGACGAGGTCGGCCCGGTTGAGGGTGTAGAAGTGGAAGTCCGAAAAGCCCTGCTCTTGCAGCTTGGCGCACATCTCGGCGGCCACCGAACAGGCCAGCAGGCGACGGGTGTCGGCGTCGTCGTCCAGGCCGTCGAAGAGATTGGCCAGCCAGCCAGGCACAGCCGTGCCGCAGGCCCTGGACATCTTCACCAGGCCCTTGAAGTTGGTCACCGGCATGATGCCCGGCACGATCGGGATGGTGATGCCGGCGGAGCGGACCTTGTCGACGAACCGCAGGAAGGCGTCGGTGTCAAAAAAGAACTGGCTGATGCCCAGCGTGGCCCCGGCGTCGATCTTGGCCTTGAGCACCTCGATGTCGTGCTCGATCGACGGACTTTCGGGATGCTTTTCCGGATAGACCCCGACCAGCACATTGAACGGCGCGACGGCCTTCAAGGCCGAGGTCAGCTCGGTGGCGTTCTTGTAGCCGTCCTCGCGGGGCACATAGACGCCGCCGATGCCGCCCTCGCCGGGGGGCGGGTCGCCGCGCAGCGACACCACGTGGCGTACGCCGGTCTCCCAATATTCGCGGATCACCTCATCGACCTCGGCGCGGCTGGCGCCGACGCAAGTCAGGTGGGCGGCGGGCTTGAGGCTGGTCTCTTCGAGGATGCGCTTGACCGTGCGGTGGGTGCGCTCGCGGGTCGAGCCGCCGGCCCCATAGGTCACCGAGACGAAGGCCGGATCCAGCGGAGCCAGCCGATTGATCGCCGCCCACAGGTTCTCCTCCATTTGCTCGGTCTTCGGCGGGAAGAACTCGAACGAGACGCGCGGGCGTTCGGTGCGTTCGCCGGCGCGGGCGACCGGGCCAAGGACGCGGGGGTCGAGCACACGGGGGTCGAGCGGGGTCGTCATGCGGCGCTTCTTTCGGCGGTCTTGATAGCGGGACGGCGAGCCGTCCAGATCTTGACGGTGAGCCCTTCGTTGCTGGTCGGCGGCAGGGCGATGTTGCTGTCGAGCACCAGGCCCGCAGCCTCGACCCAGGCGGTGATCTCGCCGTCGGCGAAGCCCAGGCGGCGATGCTGGTGCGCCTCACGCAGGAACTCGTGATCATGCGGCGCGAAATCGGCGATCAACAGCAGGCCGCCGTCGGCCACCAGTCGGGCGGCCTCAGCCACGGCCGCAGCCGGGTCGCCGAGATAGTGCAGCACCTGGTGAACGGTCACCAGATCGGCGCAACCGCCCGGCAGGCCGGTGGCGAAGATGTCGCCATGTCGCAATTCGCACTGGACCAGGCCTGCCTTGGCCACCTCGTCGCGGGCGATGTTGAGCATCTGTTGTGAAAGATCCAAACCCAAAGCCGTGCCCGCCCGACGGCCCAGCAGGGTCAGCATGCGACCCGCGCCGGCCCCCAGGTCGACCATCTCATCGAAGGGCCCCTCACCGGCCGCCTGCAGGATAGCGGCCTCGACCTCGGCTTCATCGACATAGAGCGAGCGAATCTCGTTCCAGCGCGCGGCGTTGCGGGCGAAATAGGCCTGGGCGCCGGCGGCGCGCTCGGTCCGCACCCGGGCCAGCTTCTCGCCGTCAGCGCGCGCGGCCGGATCCGCAGCGTCAATCAGGTCCAGCGCCTGGGCGATCAGGGCCCGGCCCGGCGATTTGGCGGCCAGACGGTAGAAGACCCAGGCGCCGTCGGGAAAGCGTTCGACGAGCCCGGCCTCGGCCAGCAGCTTCAGATGGCGTGATACGCGGGGTTGGCTCTGATCGAGGATTCGGCACAGCTCCAGCACCGACAGTTCCTCATGGGCCAGTAGGGCCAGCACGCGCAGACGGGTCGATTCCCCGGCCGCGCGCAGCAGATCCACAACCTTTTCGGATGACGCCTTCATGGGGATATAAAGATATCTTTATGTCCCATTTTGCAAGTGGATTTTGTTGCGCCGCCTCGGCTTCAGGCCTCCTCAGGCGCCGGTTGCCAGAGTTCGATCTTCACCCCAGCAGGGTCGATCAACCAGGCAAAACGGCCCAGATTCTCGTCCTGTCGACCCGTCGGCTCAACCCCTTCGGCTGCGGCCCTCGCCAGCACGCCGTCCAGGTCATCGACGATGAAATTGATCATGAACGAAGCGTCCGACGGCTCGAAATAGCCAGTGTCGGCGGCGAATGGCGCCCAACTCACGGCGCCGGTTTTCGGGTGGTTGAAGGTGGCGCCCCAGTCGTGGACTTCGAAGCCCAGCACGCGGGCGTACCAGGCGCGAACCGCGGCCGGATCCTCCGCCTTGAAGAACAACCCACCCAGTCCCAACACCTTCGCCATGCTAGCCCTCTCGCGCCCGATCGGCGGCCCCGAGGTCTTGCGCCCCGAGATCCCGGGCCCAAGCTTCCGACCAAGTCAGCAAAGGCGCAAGAGCCTCGATCAGTTCGGCGCCCTTTGCGGCGCCGTTCCCCGCCTAAACCTCGACCGGCGAGGCCAGACCTTCGCCCTTGAAGAACCGCCGCAGGTTCTCCAGAGTCAGCCCGACCATGGCGGGGATGCTGTCGAGGGTCGCGCCAGCCGTGTGGGGAGTCAGCACGGTGTGCGGCACGCCGGCCCA
>JACMOF010000298.1 GCA_014378155.1 Caulobacter sp.
CACGTCACGTACACCTGCGGTTCAGCTAGCGTGTTGAAAAGCCAGATGGTGTGATCGATCGATCCATGAGGAGAAATACTCCGATCACCGCAATGGCCTCAAGAGGCCGCTACCTTGTCTGGAACTCTCATCGCGGAAACCATCTTGGCCAGTGTTCATACGCGGACACCTCAAAAGGCCGGACATATGAAAGCAAGCGATCTGATCCAAACGACTGCCTATCAACTTGCGAGGAGGGGGTCGTCCACATATGAGGTGAGCCCGTATTGGTTTGGGGTGGTCGGAACACGGGTTCACTGTGTCGGCGACGCAGAGGGCCAGTGCGCCGTCGAGGAAATCTCGCCGCCGTAAAACCTCATTGGGTTTCAGACTCCGGCTTTGCAATGGCGTCTTCCAAACGTGCTCGCCAGATCGCCAGCGCGGACCGTGCGGTCGTCAACGCCGCGCGTGCGGTTTTAAGGGCTTTTGTCGTGTCGGCTTCTGGCATGCAGCTCGCTTCGAGACTCAGCGCAGCAGCCGTCAGCCGAACCATGCCCACTGTTCCAGCAGAGCCAGCGATCCGGTGGGCTTCGCAACGCAACGTTTCAACATCATCGGTCACGAGCAGCTCTAGCAACTGGTCCTGCAGCATCGCTACGAATGTGAGCGTCGCAGCACCCATGGCGGTCTCAAAGGCCGCGCAGGCCGAGAGCTCGTCGGCGAGGCTGGGCTCGCTCGCCTCGGCTTGGCTCACCGCCTCTTCAGCCCCATCAAAGGCCTGTGCCAACGCCTTGGCCAGCAGGTCCGGCGAAAGCGGCTTGAGCAGATGACCCTGCATGCCCGCCTCCAGGCAGGACGCGATCTGGTGGGCGCCGCCGCTGGCGGTCAAGGCCAGGATCGGCAGTTGCAGATAGCCTTCAGCGCGAAGGGTCCGGGTCGCGGCGATCCCGCCCATCACCGGCATGTGGACGTCCATCAGCACGAGGTCGACCGGCTCGGCGCGAACCGCATTGATCGCGGCTTGACCGTCTTCGGCCAGGATCACCTCGCAGCCAAGCTGTTCGAGCAGCACGCGGCAGAGCTCGCGATTGATCGCGACGTCGTCCACGACGAGCACCAGCCGGCCAGGATAGAAAACCCGCGCGACGGGCTGCGCGGTTTGGATCGCGGCCTGGACGCCAACGGGTAAAGCCAGTTCCAGCCAGAAGGTCGCCCCCTCGCCTTCGTCACTGTCGCAGCCGATGGCGCCGCCCATAAGCTCGATCAGTTCGCGCGAGATCGCTAGTCCAAGGCCAGTCCCGCCGTAGGTGCGGCTGATCGTGCTGTCAGCCTGCGAGAACCGCTTGAACAGCGCCGCCTGTTTCTCGGACGAGATGCCGATGCCGTTATCACGGACCGAGATACGGACGGCTTGCCGGCCCTTGTCCATCGCGAGACACCGCACGTCGACAACGATTACTCCGACTGCGGTGAACTTGATCGCGTTCGACAGGAAGTTCAGCAGCACCTGACGCAGCCGGAACTTGTCGCCGATCAGCACTCCGGCGTCATCGCCGGTCAAGGTCAGGCGCAGGCCCTTTTCGGCGGCGCGTGGTTCGACCATCGCCAAGGCCTCGGAAACCAGATCGCAGACGAGGAACGGGCGCGCTTCCAGCTCGACCGCGCCGGCCTCGAGCTTGGAGAAATCGAGCAGATCGTTGATCAGGGTGTTGAGGGACTCGCCTCCCTCGCGGACGATGCCGACCCGGTGGCGATCCTCCTCGGTGAGATTGGCGCTCTCCGCCAGGAGACGGGAGAATCCAATCACGCCGGTCAGCGGCGTGCGCAGTTCGTGGCTCATATTGGCCAGGAAATCGCTCTTGGCCTGGTTGGCCGCCTCGGCCGCATCCTTGGCCGACGATAGCTGCGTGGCCATTGCGGCCAGGGATAGGCTTTGCTGCTCAAGCGCCTCCTGCGCCTCTATCCGGGCGGTCAGATCCTGCACCTGGCCGATGAAGTGGCGTACCGACCCGTCCGCTTCGCGCATGGCGCTGGCCGTCAGGCTAACCCAGACGATCTGGCCGTCCTTGCGGATATAGCGCTTGTCGATGGCGTAGCTGGTGATCTCGCCCGCCACCAGCCGCTGAAGCAGAGCAAGGTCGGCTTCCAGATCGTCGGAGTGGGTTATGGTCTGGAAATCGAGCGACAGAATCTCGGCCTCTTCATAGCCAATCAACTGACAGAAGGCCCCGTTGATCTTCACGAAACCGCCATCCGGCGCCACCAGCGCCATGCCGATCGCCGCATAGTGGAAGGACGTTTCGAAAAGCTCGAGTTGCGCTGTGCGCTCGCTAATGTCGTGCATCAGCGCCGTGAACTGCCAGCCGGCCGGGCCCTGGGTGGCGCTGATCGCCAATTCGATCGGAAAGGTCTCGCCCGACTTCCGGCGCGCCGGCACCTCGATCCGTCGATCGAGCACGACGCCGACGCCGGTCTTGAGGAAGCGCTGCATGCCTTCGGAGTGCGCGTCTTGCTGGGCTTCGGGAACGATCAGCCGCGCCAGGCTCTGCCCCACGGCCTCCTGAGCCGACCAGCCGAAGGTCACTTCGGCAAAGCGGTTCCAATCGGTCACCAGGCCAGCTTCGTCGATGGTGACGATCGCCTGATAGGCGTCAGCGATGATCCGGCCAACCCGCGCCTCGCTGGCGCGTAGATGCGCCTCAAGCGTGCGACGCTCCGCTATGTCACGGATGACCACGACCATGGCCGAGGGCGCGCCGAGCGCGTCACGGACAAGGTGGAAGCGGCTCTCGACCCAGACCTCATGCCCATCGTGGTGCAGGGCGCGGTGCTGCAGCACCGCGTCCTCGCGTCCCGCCGCCATCGCCTGGAAGATCCCGAGTATCTCGGCGCGGTCAGCGGGATGCACGAAGGCGTGGGCCGGCAGGCCGACCATGTCTTCCCGGCTATAGCCGAGCAGCCGCTGGATCGCCGGAGAGATATAACTGCTGGAGCCGTCGAAGGCGATGCGAGTGACCACATCGCCGATGTTTTCGGTCAATAGCTTGTAGAGGCTTTTGCTGCGGCGAATTTTTTCGATAGCCTCCTGCTGCTCGGTGACATCTTGGATGACGCCGAACAAGGCCGTCAGGCGTCCGCGCTCGTCGAGTTCGGCGGCGGAACGAACCACCGCGCGACGCATCGTTGAGTCAGGGCGCAGGATTCGGACATCGAGATCATAGCCGCTCGCCGTCGCCAGCGCGTTGGCGAAGGCCTCGCGAAGCTCGGCCTGATCCTCTAGGGGGTGAAACGACAAAAGATCGACAGCCCCTGGATCGAACCCAGCCGGATCCACGCCATAGAGGCGATAAACCTCATCGGACCAAGTCACCCGCCCGCCGTGGACTTCATACCGAAAGCGGCCCACGCCGGAGATAGCCTCGGCCAGTCCAAGCATGCGCTGTTGCTCGGCAAAGGCCCGCTCCAGGCGGGCGGCGTGCAATCGCTCGACAACGAGATCGGCCAAGGCGCGCAGCTGCGCAAGTTCCGCGTCGGAGGGCCTGGGCCGCGGCTTGGTGTCGATGACGCACAGGGTGCCAAGGTTATGGCCTTCGCGGTCGGTGAGGACCGCACCGGCGTAGAATCGAATGTTCGGCGCGCCGGTGACGAGGACATTCTGCCTGAACCGAGGGTCTCGCGAGGCGTCGGGCACGACCATGATCGCCTGCGGGCCCAGTTCGATGGCATGGGCGCAGAACGCCAGCTCGCGGGAGGTCGAACAGGGCTCAAGTCCGATGCGAGCCTTGAACCACTGCCGGTGATCATCGACTAGCGACACCAGAGCGATCGGCGCGTCGAACAGTTGCGCCGCCAGGCCCGTGATCTGGTCGAAGCCCGGTTCCGGATCGGTGTCCAGCACCCTAAAAGAGCGCAGGGCGGCGAGTCGGGCGGTTTCGGCAATCGAGGCGCTCATGCGCCGGTTATGCGCCCAATGAAAACAGGCGCCCGTTAACGACGCGGTCACTACGCTGCGGCAAAACGAAGCGGCCCTACGCCTTCAAATTTGCAACCTGGCCGACATTCGCTTCCTGCGCGCCACCTTCCCGCGCCGGCGCTCCGTGGTCGCCGCCGGATCGCTTTGGGCCCCGTTCGGCGCGGTTGTCGATGCGGCAAAGCCCTAGCCCAGCGGCTGGCCGTCCCGGTCACGCTCCAAGAACCGAGCCGCCGATGATGGCTATGATACCGGAGGCGCACGCAAGCCAACGCAAGCAAGCGCGCAACACCTCCACGTAAACAACATTGCTGGACGAGCAAAATCCAGGCGGCGCTCGCCAGACTGTGCTCTAAGAAAGGGACCGGAATCTCCGTAACGTTGTAGCGCGACTCATATCCGACCCCGTAGACTTTGGCTTGGGGACACCGGCGGCTTGACCGTTGAGCACCGACGAAAGAGCAACGTGATGGCCGCCGTTCTGATCATCGAAGACGATCCACTGGTGCGCCAGTACGTCGAGCTCGTGCTGTCCCAACTCGGCTACAACACCTCCTCCGTCGGCACGGGCGAGTTGGGCCTGAAGGCCCTGCAGAATTCGAAGTGGGACCTCGTCTTGCTCGACATTCAGCTGCCCGACATGACAGGCGTTGACCTACTGCGCCTGCTGCGCCGCTACCAACGGGTGAACGCCGCGGTGATGATGATGACCGCCAAGGGCGATCTCGCCACCGTCCGCGAGGCCATGGACGCCGGCGCAGATGGCTATCTGGTCAAGCCCTTTACGCCCGACGTCCTGACCAAGCGCGTCGCGGCCATGCTCAACCCCAAGCCATAGGCTTCAAGCGCCGGCCGCATCAGCGGCGCTCCGCGCCAGCGCCTCTGCGCAGCAGGTCGCCAAAGCTTTTCGGATGGATTTCAGCCACTTCCGCGATGATCTAGCTTCGCGCCACCGCCGCTAGCGCCGCCGCCAATTCAGCCAGCTCACGCTCGACGAAGCCCTTCCCCGCGTGGGCACGCTCGTCGATGCGGCCCGCTAGCGCGCCCAAGGCGTCATAGCCGAACATGCCGGCGGCTCCCGCGATGCGGTGGATGGTGCGCGGTAGATCGGACGCGGCGGGGCCCTCCTCGACCACGAGAAAATCCTCAGCGCAACGCGCGATGAACTTGGCTCGCAGGGGCGCGAGGGGATCGCTCATGCGCCGGCCACGATCGAGCGGACGTCGGAGGCCAGGGTCATCGGATCGAACGGCTTGGTGATCACCCCGATTGCCCCGCGGGCTATGAATGCGGCGCGCTCCTGCGGCAGGGCGCGCGCGGTGATGAAGATGGCCGGGGTCTTTTCAAGCCCCGCCACGTGACGGATCAGATCCAGGGTCGTTGGACCGTCCATGTCGGGCATCATCACATCCAGCAGGATCGCCTGGGGTCGCCACGGGTCACTGGCCAAGGCGCCCAGCGCCGCCGCCCCCGAGGAATGGGTGCGCAATTCTATCTCTGGATCGAGTTCAAAGGCGAAGGCGGCCACCTCGCGAATATCGGGCTCGTCTTCGACATACATCAGTTTCAGGCCGGTCATCGCGCTCCCTCCCCCGGCGCTCGGCTCGCCAGCAATTGAACCCGCTCGCTCAGCTCTTTCAGTGTTGACCGCGACTTGGTCAACACGGCGTCGACCGAGTCGGTCAGCTGCCCGTCGTCCAGGCTCTGGGCGGTGAACACAATGACCGGCACGGGCGGCCGCCCCTGCTTACGAAGATCCGGCAGCAGGTCCAACCCCGAGCCGTCGCCCAGCGCCACGTCTAGAATGGCGAGCTGAGGAGAGGTATTGCGCAGGATGCGCCGAGCGCTCCTCACGCTGTCGGCGGCGATGATGTCGCAACGATCGCGCAGTGCGGTGGCGACGATCTGCCGAACGTCGGGATCGTCCTCGACGTGCAACACCAGCAAGCGGGCCAGCTCGCCGCGACGCGCATTGGCCAGGGCTGTCTTCAGGCGCTCGATATCGACGGGCTTCTGGAGCCAGTCGAGCACGTCCAGGCTCTGGGGAGAGGCGGCCTCACCCGACACGATCAGGACCGGCAAAGTGCTGGTCTCAGGTCGAGACCTCAGTCGCTTCAGCAGGTCCAGGCCGTGGCCGTCCGGCAGGCGCAGATCCAGCAGCAGGGCGATGTAGCCGATCGGCTCACGCAGCGCCGCCTCGGCAGCCGCCAGCGTACCGACCACCGTGGCGTCGAGCCCCAGCTCGGCCGCCATTTCCGAAAGCACCATCGCCGCGTCGGGGTCGTCTTCGCAGATCAAAATCTGTCGGCGTTCCAGTACGGGGGAGAGACCCGCGTCGAACAACGGCAGATCCACATGGAAGGTTGCGCCCTCCCCCGGAGGCGAGTCGAAGAAGATTCGCCCGCCGTGCCGCTCGACGATCTCGCGACAGATGGCCAAGCCCAGGCCCGTTCCGCCCAGTCGCCGGGTATCGGACCCATCGGCCTGAGCGAACTTCGAGAAGATCCGCTGGCGGAAGCTTTCCGGCACGCCCGGCCCATGGTCGCGCACGCTCACGCGCGCCCGCCCGCCCTCCAGGCGGGAGATGCTCACCTCGACCGTCGCGTCCTTGGGGGAAAACTTGGCGGCGTTGGACAGCAGGTTGGTCAGAACCTGGGCTAGGCGGTCGGCGTCCCCCCGGACGGTGAGGGCCTCGGACGCGGTCAGGACCAGCTTGACGCCAAGCTCGTCGGCCAGGCCCTGCATGGCGTCCAGCGCCCGCCGTGCCAGCTCGACGACATCCATCGCCTCCATGGCGAAGGTCATCTGGCCAGACTCGATCTTCTCGGTGTCGAGGATGTCGTTTATCAATCGCACCAGCCGCTGGGAGTTGGCGTGGGCGATCCCCACCAGCCGTCCCGTGCGCTCGGACAGCTCGCCCCCAGCGCCCCCCGCCAGCAACCCCAGCGAGCCGGCGATCGAGGTCAGGGGCGTGCGCAATTCGTGGCTCACGGTGGAGACGAATTCGGACTTCATCTGCTCGATGCGCCGCCGCTCGCTCATGTCGCGAACCGCAGCCACCACATAAGCGCCGCTGGCGAGATCAAATCGTCCGAGCGAGACTTCGGCCGGGAAGGTGGAGCCGTCGTTGCGCCGTGCCTGGAGCTCGCGCGTGAGGCCCTCGCGCAGATCGCGCCCGCCGCCCAGACGGTCGAGGAACAGCCGGCCATCCTCCGGAATATCGAACAACATCGAGGCGTCTCGGCCGAGCGTCTCGACCGGCCCATAGCCGAACATCCCCTGTCCGGCGCGATTAAGGCTCTCGATCGTGCCCGAGAGGTTGAAAGTCAGCAGACCGTCCTGGGCGCTGTCGAAGATCGCCGTCATCCGGGCGGCATTCAGCTCGACCTTCTCCAGAAGGCGCTGTCGCCCCCTCCCTTGCAACAGGATGAGGACGAATGCCCCAAACAACAACGCGCCGAGGATAAGGAAGAGCGTCAGGGTCACGCGCTCGGTCGCGTGTGTCCGCTCTTCGTCGGCGATGACGCGTTCGGTCAGCGCCTGTCGCTCAGCGCTTGCCATCTGCGCCATCAGAACGCGCAGCTCGTCCATGAGCTGCTTGCCGATCCCGTTGCTAACCATCGCCTGGGCGGCGGCCGCGCCGCGCGTGTCGCGCGCGGCGATCGTCAACCGCACGCGCGCCAACTTGGCGTCGATCTTGGCTTCGATCGCGTCGAGTTCGCCAAGCTCGGCTTGATCTGCGCCCGGGGTTCCCAGATCGTCTTCCTGCAGCGCCCGCAGCCGCCGCCGTTCCTGCCCAAGGGCTTCGGCCGCGTGGTTGTAGGGCTCCAGGAACCGTTTCTGTCCGGTGATGACATAGCCGCGCGAGCCGGTTTCCGCGTCCTGCATCAGCGAGAAGACCGTCAGCATCTGCAGCCGCTTCTCGTAGGAGTGGTTCACGGCGGCGCGCAGCTCGCGTCCCCGATCGAACTCCCGCCGGATTTCAAGCGCCACCGTCAGCAACAGGAGCGGAACGACGATCAATCCCACCACGGCGGGCAACCGCAAACCCTTGGTGACCGGCGAACGGGAAAAAGGCGGGACAAACGACATCAGCAGCTCCCAACGGCAAACGAAGCTCGGACGCAAGCGCTAAACCATTAGCCGCATGCCCATCGTCTAAGATGTCAACGCTAACGAACCGTTGGCCCCCGGCCCCCGACGGGTCCGGTGCGCCCTGACCGATCTTTTTGGGGCTCAACCGCTATGCCGTCCTGCAAGCGCGCGCTCCTGCGACCTAGCGTCACACCCCCATTTGTTGCGTTCTATGCAAGCTCCGCTAGCGTGGCTTGCGACGCCAGTTGTCAAAACAATCGATTGTCCATGGAGGGATCGTGGGGCGAGTGCTCATCGTTGATGATGACCCGCTGGTGAGATCGCTGCTATGCGGCTTTCTCACCAGCGCCGGGCATACATGCGTCGAGGCCGAAGAGGGCGCGAACGCGGTGCGCGCGCTCGAACGCTCCGACTTCGACGTGGTTGTCATCGATCTGTTGATGCCCGTGCGCGAAGGCGTGGAAACGATCGGTGAGATTCGTCGCCGTTGGCCCTTGGTGAGGATCATCGCCATCAGCGGTGGCTCGGTGCGCCTACCTTCGGCCAGCCTCCTGAATCTGGCGGCAGGGATGGGCGCGCACGAGACCTTAGCGAAGCCGGTCGATGAGCACCTGCTGACGCTGTTGGTCGAGCGGCAATTGCGCATCGCGCCCGAAACGCCGCCTGTCGTCTGAGCCTCGCCCCGCCTAGGAAGATCTGAACCCCGTCCGGGTCATCGAGCCCCAACCTTGAGCGCCGGTCATGAACTGCCAAAGTCCGCGAAGCCGCCAGACATTGTTGATCTGCCGATAGCCGAAATTCTCCAGCACCGCCGCCCTCATCAGGATCAGCAGGCTCTTGGCGTTGGGAAAGCGTCGAAGCTCGACCTCTTCGAGCGCCAGGGCGCCGACGCTGATCACCACGCCAAAGCCGAAGGTGACGGCCAGGAGGGCCCAGAGATAGTCAAGCGACAACAGGCCCAGGAGCCAGAAGGACGGGATCAGCACATAGCCGAAGATCTCGACGATCGGCCCAAACACGTCGACGAGGAGAATGTGCCCAAAGCCGATGATGCCGATGCGCCCGTAGCGCGGATTGAGGATCATGTCGCGGTGGCGAAAGGCGGTTTCCATCGCGCCGCGACGCCAGCGCGCCCGCTGGCGACGCCAGCACCGACCAGCTCTCCGGCGCCTCGGTCCAGCAGACGGGTTCGGGCGTGAAGGCGGTCCGATAGGGTTTGCCAAGCCGCCGGAAATGCTTGTGCAGCTTGACGACCAGCTCCATGTCCGTCGCCGACGGTGCCGTGGCTGTAGCCGCCGACATCCAGCACGGCCGGGCGCCGAAAGAGCCCGAAGGCCCCCGAGATGATGGTCAGGGCGTCGATCCTGCTCCAGGCGATCCGCGCCATCAGGAAGGCCCGCAGATATTCGACGGTCTGGAGCAGGGCCAGGATGTTGCGCGGCGCGCCCACCTCGACCACGCGGCCGTAGGCGATCTTGCAGCCGTTGGCGATCCGGATGGTGCCGCCGACGGCGACGGTGCGCTCGGGATCTTCCACGAACGGCCGCACCGCGCGCAGCAGGGCGTCGGGCTCCAGCAGGGAGTCGGCGTCCATCGAACAGACGATGGGCGCGCGCGACAGGTTCAGGGCCGCGTTGAGGGCGTCCGACTTGCCGCCGTTCAGCAGGGCGACGACGAGCACACGAGATCCAAGCTTCATGAACCGGTCAACTTTCGATGCCTAACGATGGCGCCGTCACAAAAAGGGGCGACAAACCTAATGACCAAGGAAACGAGCGCCGCGCGACCGGGCAAATCCGCGCATGAGCCAACCGGGCGCGAAGCACATGCGTGTGAAGCGTCAGATCTCGGCCGGCAGGCCCGTCAGCCGGCACCTCATCGACGGGCGAAAAATGGCGCGCAGGCAAACCTAGGTGTGTAGTCTCTCCCAGAAATCGACCCGCGCCTTCCAATAGACCATTTCACCTTCCGGCATTGACCAACTGACCTCGGCGCCGAATGGCAGCCAGACGCCGTGATGATGGCGGTAGTCGAGGAACCGTCCGCCCCAAGGCGTCGGCACGATCGTCTTCCCGACCATCCGCCCCCGGTCGGGGGCGAAAGCGCTGTCGATCCGGCCATCACTGTCCAGATTCAGCGTCACCTCGGCCGCGCCTTGACCCGAACCCGCATCGACCACCAGGCGATCGGGCCCGTCCTCACGCCACCGTAGATCGGCGTTGTGAAGAATGGCGTCCGGCGCCCAGGCCAACTCGGCGAGATAGCGCATCAGCTGTCCCCGCGTCAGTTCGCACGATGGTTTGACATTGACGATCGGAAGAATGCCCAGCGCCCGGACGTTAAACCGCCCCCTTCCGCCGTCGAGGGCGTCGCGCACCAAGATCAGGCCGGCGGGGCCGCTTCGCGCTCGCCAGTCAAAATCGCAGTGGTTGGTCGCGAGGGTTTGCCGGGCCTCGAACGGCATCCAGGCTTTGGCGGCGTCCTGCCGCATCTGTCCCGATTGCCCAAGTCGCACGCGGGCTGCGTTCGCGACGGGATCGGCGCCGAGGCGTAGGGCCAGATCAACGACCGCAGACGGGAGCCGGGCGCGAAAGCGGTCAGTCATTTTGGGATCCTCGACATCATGGGCCAACCAGAATGCCGAACCGGCGCGCGGCCAGCAGAAGCAAGGCGAGCGCCAGCGTGGGCCCAAAAATCCAGAGCGCGCGGCGCGTCCTGCCCTCCGGCAGGAAGGTGTCCGGGAAGCGACCAGGCCCACCGGCGTAGCGATCGACGACCGCGGTCAAAGGGCATTTGAGGCATTCCCTACCAAGACAGCGACCTTGATCGCCGGCAGCGGCGCCGCGCCCCATAGCCAGACGGCATGGCGGCCGGTGGTCCCGATATAGAGCAAGATCAGGGTCGAGGCCGCCCTCACGCCGTAGATGAGGGTATGGAGGCTATGGATGATCGTCGCGCCGCGCCCTTGTGCGGTCATCACGTGGCGACGCCGGCGGCGGCGATCCTGGCCGGCCGCCGCGCCGAGAACGGAAGCGTGGGGCCATGTCCAAAGCGCATCAGCAGATCGGGACGCCGCCTCGGCATTCCGACTAGGTCGGCCAGCTCCGGTCGTAGACTCGCCACCTCGACCGGTTGATTGACGAAAGCGTGCCGGAGCCCGAGCGCCGTGGCTTGAAGGGCGAAGCGTTGGCAGGCCCGCCCCGTGCGGATCCAATGATCATGATCCTCCTGCTGGGCCATGAAAACCGCGAGACCCGCCGACGATTTCAGCTGGCGAGCATATTTGTCGTTCTCGGCCTTGGCCGTGAAGGTCGCGTCGAACAGGATCGGTCCCAGCCCGTCCGGCAGCGCGGGATTGCCGCTTGAGACGCTGAACAGGCCATCGCCAGTCTCGATGGCCTGATGAGGGTTGAAGCGGATCCAGTGCTTGAGTTCCCGCACGAAGGCGGGATCGGCCAGTTGAGCGCTGTTGCCCGCCACGATCAGGTCCCGGACCTTGTCCCTGCGGGGTTGATCGGTGATCAGGACAAGGTCAACGCCGGGAACGGCCGCCGCAGCCGCCAAGGTTCTCAGATTAGCCGCGCTGACCGGCCGTCCATCGTAGTCGGCACGCGTGGATTGTCGGGCGGGAATGGCGTCAAACAGCGCCGAGCCTTGGCTTGGGCCCTTGCCAAAGCTAAACGCCGCGCAGCCATCGCCGGCCGGATCGAAGCCCACCTCGCCAGGAAGCCCACGGGCGGCGGCGGCAAGCGCCAGATTCTCGGCGGCGCACCCAAGGCTGACGAAAAGATGATGATCGTCCGGGTCGACGATGGGCGTGCGCAGCGCCATGTCCGGGAGAATATCGACCCGCCCTTCACTGAGCCGAAACCGCCAAGGCTGGGTGTTGTGGCCGCTCGCCGCGAGCGTCGCGTATCGGATAATGTCCGGCAGTGCGGGTTGAGCCGAGAGCTCCGACCTTGTCGCCGCGACAATAGCCACATAGGCGTCCATCGCGCCCATCCGTCGAGCGCCCAACCAGGCTGCGCCGACGCCCGCCAGAGCCACGGCGCCGCTCCCGGCCAAGATGTCTCTCCTTCTCATCGCGTGGCCTCCAATCCACGGAGGAAGGCGCCCCGCGCCGTATCAACGCATTGATCGCAATCAAGGTCAGAAGCCTTTAAGGATGAAACCAGCCAAACGGCGGCTTGCGGTCGCCGGACTTTCCGCGTCACGGTCCGCGAGCAAGCCTTTTGGACAATCCAGTGACCGGTTACGATTTCAGAGTCCGGACGGTGGCCATTTGCCTCGCGAGCCTCGCCGGCTACATCGACGCCCTGGGTTTCATGGAATTGGGCGGATTTTTCGTCTCATTCATGAGCGGAAATTCGACCCGGCTCGCGGTGGCCCTGACTGGCAATCTCGCCAACGCGGCCCTGGCGGCGTCGCTGATCGTCACCTTCGTGCTAGGCGTGATCCTGGGGTCGCTCGTTGCCCATTTTGCGAAACATCACCGCCGCGCGGCCGTCATGTCATTTGTCGCCGCGCTGCTTTTTGGAGCCGCGAGCCTCAACGCTGTCGGGTTCAAGCACGCCGCCATCGTCGCCATGGGTCTGGCCATGGGCGCCGAGAACGCGGTGTTCGAGCGCGATGGCGAGGTCAGCATTGGCTTGACCTATATGACCGGTACTCTTGTCAAGCTTGGGCAACGCTTGGCGATCGCATTCACGGGCGGCAGCAAGACGGCCTGGGCGCCTTATTTCTTGCTCTGGAGCGGCCTGGTCGGCGGCGCCGTCTTGGGCTCATCAGCCTATGCTCACCTTGGCCTGAAGGCTCTGTGGCCGGCGGCGATCGCTGCGGTAGGACTCTCCATAACCATCGCCCGTATCGGTCATGGTGAGATCAGCCCTCGCGAAGACCCGTAGTGTTCCGGGAATTTGGACAACGGCGGCAACTCCGAGAGACGATTAGCCTCCCAACCCCCGCTATGCCTGGAGCTTCACTTTGCGGAAACGCAGGGCGTTGCCGATTACGCTGACTGAAGACAAGGCCATGGCCAGGGCGGCGACGGCCGGCGAGAGCAGCCGTCCGAGGGTCGGACAGAGCCTGCTGACCCAGGTGCGGGTTGACGCCACTGACCCCGCCTTCCAACACCCCACCAAGCCGCCATCGCACGGTGGAACACATTATACATGCAGCGCGCCGTCGAGCATCTGCGCGACCGGGAGGTGGCCGCGCCCGATGAGCTTCTGGCGCATCTGTCGCCGATGA
>JACMOF010000031.1 GCA_014378155.1 Caulobacter sp.
CTAGCCGCGTTCGGCGCGGCGAAGGCGCTGAAGCCGTAGTGGGCCAGCCAGCGGCCGTCGGACGACCACATGTCGCGCAGGTCGGGCATGCCGTATTTCAGCATGGCCAGCCGGTCGACGCCCATGCCGAAGGCGAAGCCCTGGTACTCGTCGGGATCGATCCCACAGGCCCGCAACACGTTGGGATGGACCATGCCGCAGCCCAGGATCTCGAGCCAGCTCGTGCCCTGGCCGATCTTGATCTCGCCGCCCCTCTCCCCGGGTTTTGGGCGGTCGCACTGCACATCCATCTCGGCCGAGGGCTCGGTGAACGGGAAGTGGTGAGGGCGAAACTGGGTGGTCACGGCGCCCGTCTCGAAGAACCGGGCCAGGAAGGTCTCCAGGGTCCACTTCAGGTGCCCCATGTGGATGCCCTTGTCGATCACCAGGCCCTCGACCTGGTGGAAGACCGGGGTATGGGTGGCGTCGTTGTCGACCCGATAGGTGCGGCCGGGCGCGATGATGCGGATCGGCGGGGTCTGCGACACCATGGTCCGCACCTGTACGGGGCTGGTATGGGTGCGCAGCAACAGCTTCTCGCCGTCTTCCTTCTCCTTGAAGAAGAAGGTGTCGTGCATTTCCCGCGCCGGATGCTTGGGCGGGAAGTTCAGGGCCGTGAAGTTGTGGAAGTCATCCTCGATATCGGGACCTTCGGCCACGGCGAAGCCCATCTCGGCGAAGATGGCGATCATCTCGTCCAGGGTCTGCATGGTGGGGTGAACGCTGCCCTTGCGGCGATAGGGGGCGGGCAGGGTGAGGTCCAGGGTCTCGCTGGCCAGGCGCGCGTCGAGGGCGGCGGTTTCCAGCGCGGCCTTCCTGTCGCTCAGCGCCGTCTGCACGCGGTCGCGCAGCACGTTGATCGCCGCGCCGCGTTCCTTGCGCTCGTCGGGGCTCATGGCCCCCAGGGTCTTGAGCAGGCCCGAGATCGAGCCGGTCTTGCCCAGGGCGGACACGCGCACGGCGTCCAGGGCGGCGAGGTCGCCAGCGGCGGCGACTTGCGCCAGCACGTCGGCTTCGAGAGGTGTGAGATCGGTCATGACGGGGTTCCGTCTAGGCGGTTTCGGGGGCTGTTGGAACTAGCGACTGACGTCATTTCCCTCCTCCTGGAGGGGGAGGGGCAGGGGAAGAGCGTTCCGCCGAGGCCCAGACGGCAAAAAGCCCCCCGGCTCACACCGGAGGGCTTTTCCAGATCGCGATCGGGCGGGCCCGAAAACAGACCTTAGGCGGCCAGGGCGGTGCGGACCTTGTCGGCAATGGCCTTGAACGCAGCCGGGTCTTGACCCGCGATATCCGAGAGGACCTTGCGGTCGATCACGATACCCGCCACGTCCAGGCCGTGGATAAATTGCGAGTAGGTGAAGCCCTCGACGCGGGCGCCGGCGTTGATGCGTTGGATCCACAGCGAACGGAAGGCGCGCTTGCGCACCTTGCGGTCGCGATAGGCGTACTGCCCGGCCTTGTCGACGGCCTGCTTGGCGATACGGATGGTGTTCTTGCGA
>JACMOF010000299.1 GCA_014378155.1 Caulobacter sp.
CTCGATGGCGGCGTCGGCGGAGTGGTCTATTAAAGCATTTCCCGACCTGACTGCGTCATGCCGTGAGTTCCAATCTTCTGTTTTGACGCATTTTTCTTCACGCGAACCGGAACCACTTCGCTCGAAAAATGCTCTAGGCGCTCGCCCGCGCACATTGGAAAACAAAAAGGGCCGCTCCCGTAAGAGCGGCCCTTTCGTTTTGGCTTTGGCGTGACCTCTAGATCACGTAGTCGTAGACCATGTCGGCCAAGGTGTGATCCATCGTCCGGGCTGGCTCTTCGCAGGTCGGGCAGTTGACGATGCGGGCCGGGACGCCGGCGGCCGTGCAGTGCGGCGGCACGGGCTTGAGCACCACAGAACCCGAGGCGATCTTGGCGTAGTCGCCGATTGTGATGTTGCCCAGCACCTTGGCGCCCGCGCCCAGCAGCACGCCCTTGCCGATCTTGGGGTGGCGGTCGCCGCGGTCGGCGCCGGTGCCGCCCAGGGTCACCCCGTGCAGCATCGAGACGTCGTCGCCGACCACTGCGGTCTCGCCGATGACGATGCCAGTGCCGTGGTCGATGAACACGCCCTGGCCGATGCGGGCGGCGGGATTGATATCGACCTGAAAGACCTCGCTGGCCCGGCTCTGCAGATAGAAGGCCAGGGTCTCGCGCCCCTCGCTCCACAGCCAGTGCGACACGCGGTGGGTCTGGAGGGCCAGGAAGCCCTTGAAGAACAGGAAAGGCTGGACATAGCCCTTGCAGGCCGGGTCGCGCTCGAACACGGCGACGAGGTCGGCCTCGGCGGCCGTCACCAGCGCCGGGTCACTGTGGAACGCCTCGGCGGCGAATTCGCGGGCGGTCATGGCCCGCATCTCCTGATCGCCAAGCTTGCGCGCCAGTTGGAAGGTCAGGGCGTCGGCCAGGTTGTCGTGGCTGAGGATCACCGCGTTGAGCAGCGAGGCCAGGGCCGGCTCGGCCTTGGCGGCGTGTTCGGCTTGGTTGCGCAACGCCGCCCAGACGGGGGGCGCCGTGTCGTGCCCGACGACTTCAAGATGCTTGGCCACCGGGATCTCCCTTTTGCCTCATGGCTTTTAGAGCATCTTTTTAGGAAATGCTTTAGTCCGCACGCCGTCCTTGTAAGAACGTCGCTATCCCAAGACAAGCTGCGTCAGCTTGGCGGGAAGTTCGCCCTTCACCGCCATATGGTGCACGCGAAGCAGTAAAGCCACCGTCAAGGCGTCCGGCATGTGTCCCGCGACCGCAGCATCGAGGGCTTCGGGGAAAGGCACGCGGGCGACGGCCAGATCCTCGGTCTCGTCCGGCGCGGCGGCCGTGAGACTCAGATCCATGGCGAGATAGCCAAAGCCGTGCTCGTCGGTGATCGAGTTGGACAGTTCCAGCGACAGGATGAGCCGCCAGTCGGCCGCCACCAGCCCCACCTCCTCGGCCAGTTCGCGCTTGGCGCCGTCCAGCGGATTCTCGTCCAGCGGCGCGCCGCCCTCGGGGATCTCCCAACTGTAGTTGGCGCGCGGGAAGCGGTTCTGGCCCACCAGGGTGACTGTGCCGTCGGCGTGCAGCGGCACGATCCCGA
>JACMOF010000300.1 GCA_014378155.1 Caulobacter sp.
AAGCGCGACGTGGCGCGCTCGTCTGATTGAAGCGGGACCCTAGCGATGGAGCCTGGCTTTGCAAAGTCCGGCGACGCGCACGTCACCGCACCGATCCCTCTGAAATGCGATCGACGCCTTGGCGTTCAATGATTGGCCTTTTAACGCCGGGGTGGCGGATAGGCCATGGGGGCGCTGACTGTGTCGTCAATGGCGGCCAGCCAGGGACCGCGCACCGAGTCCGCCTCAAGGTGGAGGGCGTGACGGGCGGTGGGATAGCGGGTTTCGACACAGGCGGGCAGGGCGGCGCAGACAGTGCGTTGCGGGGCGGGCAGAACCTTGGAGTCCTGGCCCGCGTCGAGCATGACGACTGGAACCCGCACGCGCTTGAGATCGCGGCCCACGGCGTCGACCGCGTCGTAGAAGGCCGCGTACCAGGCCAGGCTTGGCGCGCCCATCCGCAGGTCGGGATTAGCCAGTTGCCAGGCCTGCTGCACGCCGCCCCGGGCCTTGTCGTGGCTCAGCGCGCCATCGACCCCTGCGTCGCGTTTCCAGCCGGCCTGACCGGGATAGCGGAGGAAGCCGAGCTTCAGGCTCCGGGCCCAGCGCGCGATGCGGATCAGTTCGCTCTTGGGGCGCGGCAGGTCGGCGATGTCGAAATTGGGCGAAGACAGAATCAACGAGTCGGCCCGCAGACCCTCTTCCGCCGCCCGCAGCGCCACCAGCCCGCCGTCGCCGTGTCCCAGCACCGCAAACGGGTCACGCCCGTTCGGCCGGATAACCGCCCTGACCATGGCCTTGGTCGCCGTGACGTCGGGCGCGAAGCTGGTGACATGGCCCAGATCGCGCCAGGGGCTGGCGCGTTCAGAGCCGCCCTGACCCTGGCGTTCCAGCACCCACACCGTATAGCCGCGGGCATTGAGGTCCCGCGCCGTCTCGAACCAGACCTCGGCCGGTTCGCCATAGCCCGGCAGGATCAGGATCTGGCCGCGCGGCGCGTTGGGCGTGGTCGAGACGCCGTAGCGCTGTACGCCGTCGTCGCCGACCTTCACATAGCCCCAGGCCCAGCCAGGCGGCGGCTGGAACCGCACCGCCAAGGAGGGCGGCGTGCGGCTCTCGGCGAAGGGCGCGCGGACGGCCTCGTCGCCGCAGGAGACGAGGGGCAGGGCCAGCAGCAGGGCGAGAACTTGGCGACGCATTCCAGGCACTCATTTCGCGCCTTTAGGCCACATGCAAGATCGCATGCTTGATCCGGAGGCCAAGACGTCCGATCTAGGCACTATGGTCACCTTGATCGACACGTTGAAGGTCCGCGTTCCCGACGAGCGCGCCCGTCACCCGGAAAAGCAGAACCGCCCCGACACGCCGGTGCTGCGCAAGCCCGACTGGCTGCGCGTGCGCGCGCCCGGGTCCGGTCAGTACAATGAGACCCGTGCTATCGTTCGCGAGCACAAGCTGACCACGGTCTGCGAAGAAGCCGCTTGCCCCAACATTGGCGAATGCTGGAGCCAGAAGCACGCCACCATGATGATCATGGGCGAAATCTGCACCCGCGCCTGCGCCTTCTGCAATGTCGCGACAGGCATGCCCAACCCCCTGGACGCCGACGAGCCGCGCCGCGTGGGCGCAGCCGTGGCCAAGATGGGCCTCAAGCATGTGGTCATCACCTCGGTCGACCGCGACGACCTGGCCGACGGCGGGGCGTTGCATTTCGCCGAGGTGGTGCTGGCAATTCGCGCCGCCGCGCCCGGCACGACCATCGAAATCCTGACCCCCGACTTCCTGCGCAAGGACAGGGCCGAGAACGTGGTCATCGATGCCCGCCCGGACGTCTTCAACCACAATCTGGAAACCGTGCCGCGACTCTATCTGAAGATCCGCCCTGGCGCCCGCTACTACAACTCCTTGCGCCTGCTGGAACGGGTCAAGGAGCGCGATCCGAGCCAGTTCACCAAGTCCGGCCTGATGGTGGGGCTGGGCGAGGCCAAGGAGGAGGTCATGCAGGTTATGGACGACATGCGCTCGGCCGGCGTCGATTTCATCACCATCGGCCAATACCTGCAGCCCACCCGCAAGCACGCGCCGATCGACCGCTTCGTGACGCCGGAAGAGTTCCAGGCCTATGAGGCGATCGCCCGGGCCAAGGGCTTCCTGATGGTGTCGTCCAGCCCGCTGACCCGCTCGTCGCACCACGCCGGCGAGGATTTCGCAAAGCTGGCGGCGGCTCGCCGGGCGCTGGACCTCAAGAGCGTCTAGCCTTGCATCGCCATGTCGTCACCCGGGTGCTGCCCTACGCGCCCGAGCAGTTGTTCACCCTGGTCGGCGATGTGGAGTCCTATCCGCAGTTCGTGCCGTGGCTGACCAGCATGCGTACCTGGAACGGCCGGGTGGAAGGCGCGGTCTCGACCGTGGACGCCGAGGCCCAGGTCGGCTTCTCGTTCCTGCGCGAGAAGTTCGCCACCCGCGTGCGGCGCGACGCCGAGGCGCTGAGCGTGGACGTCAGCCTGCTCTATGGGCCGTTCAAGCGGCTATCGAACCAGTGGCGGTTTTCGCCGCATGTCTCTGGAACATCTGTGGAATTCGTCATCGACTTCGCGTTCAAGTCGCGCGTGCTCGATGCGCTGCTGGCGGCCAATCTGGATCGCGCGGCCAATACCCTGATCGGCTGTTTCGAAGCGCGGGCCGTGGCGATTTACGGGGCCAAGAGCTAACCCCGCTTCCCCGCCGTCTCCTCCACCCGCTCCTCGAAGTCGCCGAGGTTGCCGAACAGGTTCTCGACCGCGAACACCAGGCCAAACACCCGGGCGGCGTCGTCAAAGCCGAGCGCGCGGGTGCCGCCGGTTTCGCGCAGGGTCTCGACAGCGGTTTGAAAGGCCTGGTGCGCCCCCCCGAAGGCCAGGCGGTCGGGGCGAGGAGCGCCGGCCAGCAGCGCCGCGCAGGCGCGCAGGAACGCCGCGCAGGCGCCAAGCATGGCCGCCGACTGCAGGCTAAGGCCCGGGGCGGGCAGGGTCTCGCGCAGAGCCCGGCCGATCTGGGCGCAGTCGTTGCGCAGCCGCCACAGCGTGCGGGGCAGGGCGTCGGTCACCGAATGGTCGCTCAGCTTGCTGGCGTTCTCGCGTTCGGCCTCGGCCATCGCGGTC
>JACMOF010000301.1 GCA_014378155.1 Caulobacter sp.
CCGGGGTGATCGGTGGCGGTTATGACGCCGACATCGATCGTTTGGCGCATCGTCACGCCCTTCTCCACCGGGCGGCCCGAGAGGCTCTGAAAGCCTGAAGGGGCGCTTGCCCGGTGGAGCTAAGCGGCGATCATTCAGAAGCTCGTGGAGATGGAGCCAGCGATCACGACGAGGGGCAGAAGGGCCAGGATCAGGCTGGCGAAAGCGGACACGCTGTTGGTCGAGAAGGTCATGGTCTTGGTTCCCTGAAAGGTCCGGCGCGACGACCGCGTCCGGTGATCAGGGGTATAGGCGCGGCGGATGGTGCACACCCGTTACCTTTGCTTCATGAAGCGCTTTTAAGAAACGTTGATGCAGATAATCGGCATTACAAAGGTGTAATCTTATTGGCACGGCACTTATCGGAGCAATATTTTACCTCGTCCCAGACCCGCTCCCATTTGCGTCGCCAGGTGAAGGGCCGTTTGCAGGTCACGCACACCTTGGTCGGCAAGTCGCCCTTGCGCGTCACAGTCCCGCGATTGACGTGGCGAGCCATGGCGGAGAGTCAGTCCTCGGCCGAGGTCAGCAGGAAATGACCGCGCAGGGCGGCGATCGGCGCGGCCCGTTGCTCCTGCCACGCCTCGACATGGACATTGGCGATCCGGCGGCCGACCTTCTTGATCTGAGCGCGGGCGAAGGTGGTCAGGGGCCGGCCCGAGCGTAGATATTCGATCGACACGTCGATGGTGCGCGGCTGGCGCTTCAGCGGCTCGGCCACCGACAGCTGGGCCAGGGCGGTCATCTCCATGAAGGCGCCCAGCACACCGCCGTGGATGGCCGGCAGCATCGGATTGCCGACGATGTGGTCGGAGAACGGCAGGATGGCGGTCATCTCGTCGCCGGCCAGCTCGGCGCGCATGCCGATGAAGCGGGCATAGGGGATCGAGCCGAGCATGGCGATCAGGCGGGTGTCGGCGTCGCTCATTGGGCCGACTCCGCCTTGTCGCGCGGCGGCTTGAAATTGGCCCCCGGCTTCTTGCCGGCGCTGGAATCGAGCATGAAGGCGGCCTGGGCGGCGGCGATCGGGTCGTCGGGGTCGTCTTCATAGGCCACGGCCCGGACGAAGGCGACCGAGCGGGTCACCTTGTAGCAATGGGCCCGGGCCAGCACGTCGCGTCCCGGCTGGGCGGGTCGCATGTAATCGATGCGCAGGTCCAGGGTGGCGATCGAGGTCCATTCGGTCAGGGCCGCGTGCACCGCTTGGCCGCTGGCGTGGTCCAGCAGGGTGGTGACCACACCGCCGGCAATGACGCCGGTTTCCGGGTCGCCGACGATCTCGGGCCGGTAGGGAACCTTGAGGATCGCCACCGCCTCGCCGATCTCCAGGGTCTGGAAGCCCAGGGCCCGGGCCTGGGGGCTGCCCTCGTTCATGGTGTTGGCGATCAGCCGGTGCTGGTCGGCGGAACTGAAATCATTGCTCATGGGATAGGTTTATAGCCGGGCGCGTTCCCATATCCACCGTGATGAAACCGCAAGACCTGCTCTGTCCGAGGCCCCACGGGCTCTACTGCCCGCCCGGAGACTTCTATATCGACCCCGTCCGCCCCGTGGACCGGGCGGTGATCACCCATGGCCACGCCGACCACGCCCGCGCCGGCCATGGCTCGGTCGCCGCGACGCCGGAGACCCTGGCGATCATGGCCGAACGCTATGGCGAGGACTTCGCCGCCAATCGCACGCCGATCGCCTATGGCGAAAGCTTCACTCACAACGGTGTCGAGGTGGGGCTGGTCCCCGCCGGCCACGTGCTGGGATCGGCCCAGGCGGTGGTCAAGTGGAAGGGCATGACCATCGTCGTCTCCGGCGACTACAAGCGCCGCCGCGACCTGACCTGCGCGGCCTTCGAGCCCGTGCCCTGCGACGTGTTCGTGACCGAGGCCACCTTCGGCCTGCCAGTGTTTCGCCATCCGGACGACCGGGGCGAGATCGCCGCCCTGCTGAAGTCGGTCGAGCAATTTCCCGAGCGCTCCCACCTGGTCGGCGCCTATGCCCTGGGCAAGGCCCAACGGGTGATCGCCCTGTTGCGCGAGGCGGGCTGGGACAAGACCATCCATGTCCATGGCGCCCTGGAGCGGCTCAACCGTCTGTACGAACGCCACGGCGTCGATCTCGGACCCCTGGAGCCGGCCACCACGGGCGGCGCCAAGAAAGACTTCGCCGGAGCGATCATCATCGCCCCACCCTCGGCCCTGGCCGACCGCTGGTCGCGGCGATTTCCCGACCCGGTCGATTGTTTCGCCAGCGGCTGGATGCGTGTGCGGGCGAGGGCGCGCCAGCGCGGTGTCGAATTGCCGCTGATCATCTCCGACCATGCCGACTGGGACGAACTGACCGCCACCCTCGACGAGCTGCGCCCCGGCGAGGTGTGGATCACCCACGGCCGCGAGGAGGCCCTGGAGCGCTGGTGCGAGCTCGCGGGCATCCCGGCCCGGGCGCTGCGGCTGGTGGGCTATGACGAGGAAGAGGGGGAGTAAATTACCCTTCTCCTCTTGCGGGAGAAAGGTGGCTGCCGAAGGCCGACGGATGAGGGGTCGCGCAGACGTCGACCACCGTACGCAGCGGCGATAACCTTCGACCCCCCACCCGACCCCGCTCCGTGGGGCCACTCTCTCCCGCAAGGGGAGCGGGAAATCACGACACCTTGAACGTCGCCCGCGCCCGCGCCACCGGCTTGCCATTCGCCGACACCGTCGCCTCGGCATAGCACAGGCTCTTGCCCGGCTTGATGAAGTCGGTGTCGAACACCAGCCATTGGCCAAGCTGGGCGGCCGCCAGATAGTCGAGCCCCAGCGAGACAGTGATCAGCCCGTTGCTGGGGATCTTCAGCCTGGCCAGCATTACCCCGCACGACAGGCCCATGGCGTTGTCGGCCAGGGCGGCGATCAGGCCGCCGTGCGGACCGCCGCGCGAATTGGTGTGCGGCTCGCGCACCTCTACCGCCAACAGCCAGCGATCGTCGCGAATGTCGGCATAGATCGGCTCCCATGGCGTGGTCAGCGGGCTCTTGCGAGGATGCGGCGTGAACGGGTCGGGCGGCTGGAAGGTCATGACCGGGCTCCGGGCTAGCCGGGTTCAAACAGATGTTTGAATCCTCCCCAACCCGCCTGACCGGGCTAGCGTCGCCGTGGACAGGGGGATGCGCATGGGCAAGGCAAGCCGGCCGTTGAAACTCGACGCCGACAAGGTGGTCGCCACTCTCGACCATCTGCGCGTGCGGATCGCCGAGCGGTTCCCGGACTCGGGCCTGGCCGAGGTCAGCGCGCAATTGACCGCCACCGCCCGGGTCACCGCCCAGCGCGCCCACCGGCTCTCGCGACCGTATCTCTTCCTGCGCACCCTGGTGACGCTGATTGGCGTGGGGGCGCTCGGCCTGGAAGCGGCGCTGATCGCCCGCCTGGACTGGCTGGCCAGCCTGCGCGGCGCCAGCACCCTGACCCTGGCCCAAGGCCTGGAGCCTGCGGTCAATCTGGTGCTGCTGTCGGGCGCGGCGATCTGGTTCCTGCTGTCGCTGGAGGCCCGCTGGAAGCGCTCGCGGGTCCAGAAGGCCCTGCACGAGCTGCGGTCCTTCGCCCACGTCATCGACATGCATCAGCTGACCAAGGACCCCACCCTGGTGCTGGGCCCGCGCACCGCCTCCTCGCCCGCCCGCGAGATGAGCCGCTTCGAACTGGCCCGCTATCTCGACTACTGCGCCGAGATGCTGGCCCTGACCGCCAAGCTGGCGGCGCTCTATGCCGGCGAAAGCAACGACTCCATCGTCATCGCCGCCGTCAACGACATCGAGACCCTGGCCTCCGACCTGGGCCGCAAGATCTGGCAGAAGATCATGATCCTGGGTCAGCTGGACGAGACGCGGGCCGAGTAGGCTTGAACTTAAGCGCCAGAGCGACATTTCATTCCCATGCGCGCCTTCGCCCACCTCCTCGACCGCCTGTCCCTGACGAGCTCGCGCAACGCCAAGCTCACCCTGATCAAGGACTTCCTGGGCGAGACACCCGATCCGGAGCGCGGCTGGGTGCTCGCCGCCCTAACCGGGGCCCTGTCGTTCAGCGCCGCCAAGCCGGCCTTCATCCGCAAGGCCATCGAGGCGCGGATGGACGCCCAGCTGTTCGCCTGGTCCTACGACTATGTCGGCGACCTGGCCGAGACCGTAGCCCTGGCCTGGCCGGAGCGTCCGGGCGCCAATCGCGAGCCGGATCTGTCGGACGTGGTGGAGGCCCTGCGCACCGCCTCGCGCGCCGAGGTGCAGCGGTTGATCGAGGGCTGGCTGGACGCGCTCGACGCCGACGGCCGCTGGGCGCTGCTGAAGCTGATGACCGGCGGCCTGAGGGTGGGGGTGTCGTCGCGCCTGGCCAAACAGGCCTGCGCCGATTTCGGCGGGGTGGAGATCAGGGTGATCGAGGAGGTCTGGCACGCCATGACCCCGCCCTATGGCGACCTGTTCGCCTGGCTTGAGGGACGCTCCGAACAGCCCTCGCCCGACGCGCCGGGGCGGTTCAGGCCGGTGATGCTGGCCCAGGCGATCGACGAGGCGGTGGACTTCGCAAAGCTGGACCCCGCCGCCTACGCCGCCGAGTGGAAGTGGGACGGCATCCGTGTCCAGGCGGTCAGCGAGCGCGGCGAGCGGCGGCTCTATACCCGCACCGGCGACGACATCTCGGCGACCTTTCCCGACGTACTGGAGGCCCTGACCTTCGAGGGGGCCATCGACGGCGAGCTGCTGGTGATGCGCGATGGGGCGGTGGCCAGTTTCGGTGATTTGCAGCAGCGGCTGAACCGCAAGAGCGTCGATCCCAAGCAGCTAGTCGCCTATCCGGCGGGCATTCGCGCCTATGACCTGCTGCTAGACGGGGAGACCGACCTGCGCGGCCTGCCCTTCGCCGAGCGTCGCACGCGACTGGAAGCGTTCATCGCCCAGGCCGCCAGCCCGCGCATCGACCTGTCGGCCGTCCAGCCCTTCGAGACCTGGGAAGAACTGGCCGCGCTGCGCGCGTCGCCGCCGGAGGGCGATCCGATGATCGCTGAAGGCCTGATGCTCAAGCGCTGGGACAGCGTCTATGAGCCGGGCCGCCCCAAGGGGCCGTGGTTCAAGTGGAAGCGCGATCCCCGGCTGATCGACGCGGTGCTAATGTACGCCCAGCGCGGCCACGGCAAGCGGTCAAGCTTCTACTCCGACTACACCTTCGGCGTCTGGCGCGAGGACGAGACCGGCGCGCGCCACCTGACGCCGGTCGGCAAGGCCTATTTCGGCTTTACCGACGAGGAGCTGAAGCAGATCGATAAGTTCGTGCGCGACAACACCCTTGAGCGGTTCGGCCCCGTGCGTTCGGTGCGCGCCGATTGGGACTTCGGCCTGGTGTTCGAGGTGGCGTTCGAGGGGCTGCAGCGCTCGACGCGGCACAAGTCCGGCGTGGCCATGCGCTTTCCGCGCATCAACCGCATCCGCTGGGACAAGCCCTCGTGCGAGGCGGATGAACTGCCCACCCTGGAGCGGATGCTGGATTGAATTTTCTATCCCGGCAGTCGCCGGGACGAGCGATTAATTCAGTGCCCCGCTCCGGCCATCGCATCGGCCGCACCTGCTCCCGACTGGAACATCCGGCCCTTCTCGGTGATCAGCACCGCGATCAGCCCGGCGATGCCGAAGCCGGCGAAACCCAGGGTCAGGGGCACGGTCGTGCCGTCGAACAGTTGGCCGATATAGAAGCCGAACAAGGCCCCGCCGATGGTGGTGATGAACCCTTGCACCGAGGCCGCCGTGCCGGCCAG
>JACMOF010000032.1 GCA_014378155.1 Caulobacter sp.
CGCGTTCGTCGGTGCGTCAGCCGCTCTTGCCGCCCATCGCCTGGGGGCGCCTGATCGTCTTGGGCGCCAGCGTGGCCGCCTGGGTCGGGATCATCGCGGCGATGCGCGCCCTTTTTTGAGGCGCAAGCGTCTCGAGGTCCGCTTGGAGCTTTTCCCGACCTGACTGCGTCAGGCCGTGAGCTCTAATCTTTTGTTTTGACGCATTTTTCTTCACGCGAACCGGAACCACTTCGCTCGAAAAATCCCCTAGTAGGCGAAATCCTCGAACACCCGATTGATGTCGCCCTTCCAGGCGCCGTGATACAGCGCCAGCAGGCGCTCGGCGGGCGTTACCCCGCTGTCGGCGATCTCTTCAAGTTCGCCCAGATAGATCGTCTCATCCAGAAAGCCGCCGTTGACGTGGGCGCGCGCCTTCAGCCCTTGCCGGGCGATAGCGACGAAGTCCTTGGCCACGTCTTGGGCAGAGCGGCCGGCGACCTGAGCCTTCAGGCCCAGTTTCGGCACGTCGCGACGCAGGCCAGCGCGATCCTCGGCCGTCCAGTCCTTGCAAATGTCCCACGCTGCGGCCAGCGCCGCGTCGTCATAAAACACGCCGGTCCATAGGGCTGGCAGAGCGCAGAGGCGGCTCCAAGGTCCGGCATCGGCGCCGCGCATCTCCAGATAGGTCTTCAGCCGCACCTCGGGAAACAGGGTGGTGGTGTGGTCGGCCCAGTCCTTGATCGAGGCGCGCTCGCCCGGAAGTTCGCCGATCTTGCCGTCGATGAAGTCGCTGAAGCTGCGGCCGGCCAGGTCGATATAGCGGTCGCCGCGCTTGGCGAAATACATCGGCACGTCCAGGGCGTAGCGGGCGTAGCGCTCGAAGTCGAACCCGTCCTCGAACACGAAGTCCAGCAGGCCGGTGCGGTCGGGGTCGGTGTCGTTCCAGACATCGGCGCGGGCCGACAGAAAGCCGTTGGGCTTGCCCTCGGTGAACGGCGAATTGGCGAACAGGGCGGTGACGATCGGCTGCAGGGCCAGGCTCATGCGGAACTTGGCGACCATGTCGGCTTCGCTGGAGAAGTCGAGATTGGCCTGCACCGTGCAGGTGCGCAGCATCATGTCCAGGCCCAGGCCGCCGACCTTGGGCATGTAGTTGCGCATGATCACGTAGCGGCCCTTGGGCATGATCGGCACCTGCTCGCGCTTCCATAGCGGCGAGAAGCCCAAGCCGAGAAAGCCCAGGCCAAGCTCGTCGGCCACGGTCTTGACCTCGTCCAGGTGCTGGCCGGTCTCCTCGCAGATGTCGTGCATGGTCAGCAGCGGCGCGCCGCTCAGCTCGAACTGGCCGCCGGGCTCCAGGCTGACATTGGCGCCGTTGCGCTCCAGCCCGATGATCACCTCGCCTTCCATCACCGGCTTCCAGCCAAAACGCTGCAGGCCGGTGAGCAGGGCGTGCACGCCCTTGTCGCCCTCATAGGGCACGGGCGTATGGTCCTTGAGGTAGAAGCCGAACTTCTCGTGCTCGGCGCCGACCCGGAAAGCCTCCTTGGGCTTGGAGCCCGAGGCGAAATAGGCGGTCAGATCGTCGAGCGTCAGCGGACGCTCCTGGCTCGCGGCTTGCGCCATCGGTCATCCCTCCCAAAACACGCATCAAGAAGGGAGGGCAAACCCTCCGACCCGCCCGCGAACTGTCGTGCAGCGCAGTAGGGCGTTTTCTTAGCGAACCTCAAGAGGGCGCGCACAGGGTTTTGCAATGGGTGAGGTTTAGTTTGGTCCTCAATCCAGCGACCGAGAAGCTCAACGTGCTCACCAGAGCCATGAGTGACCAAAGAGTTGACTTCACCGGCCAGACTCACCCCTTACTTGCAATTAGATTGGGGGAGGCAAAAATCATGGCAATTGAGGACGACGTTTCGGCTGAGCATTATTTCGGAGGCGCATGGACCGAGGTTAAATTGGATGCGATCAGCGAATATCTTCAATTTTATACCTCCGCGCTGAAAAGCTCGAAATTTAGCCTTTGGTATGTAGACGCGTTTGCCGGAAGCGGGGAGCGGACAGCCACAGTTGAGCGGGGCGGGATTTTCGACGGAAGCCCCTTACGCTGGGAACATGTGCAACTTGATGGGTCTGCAAAGCGCGCACTGGCGATCGAACCCGCCTTCAGCGCTTACATATTTATCGAACAAGACACCGGAAGATTCGCGTCACTTACAAAGCTGAGTACAGAGCACGCCGATCGCGAAATCGTTTGCAAGCCAGCCGAGGCAAACGCCGCCCTTGCAGAGGTTTTTCTCTCGCCTCCGTGGTCAGGACAACGGCAGGGAAACGGCCCTCTACGGGCGGTGGTGTTTCTCGACCCCTACGGGATGTCGGTGAAGTGGAAAACTCTTGAGATGCTCGCCAAAACTGCCGCTGTCGACGTTTGGTATCTATTCCCGCTGAACGCGGTAGTGCGCCAATTGGCCAAAAAGTATGAGGCTATCGACGCCGCAAAGCAGGCGAAGTTAGATGAAATATTCGGCTGCAACGACTGGAGGACGGCGCTCTACGAGACCGACGTTAAAAGAGACCTTTTCGATGAAATATCCGAAAAAACGACAAGGGCCGCTAACCAGCGCCAAATCGAAACGTATGCGGCACAGCGCCTGCGAACAGTATTCAGCTACGTTTCGGATCCAGTTCCACTCCTGACTGATAGAGGAGCACAGCTATTTTCGCTATTTTGCATGTCTCATGGTGGACCGAGGGCGCAGGCTCTCATTCAAAAAGGTGTCAACCACGTCCTTAAGAAATATGCACCGGCATCTCGTCAAAGGTTCGCCCTTTGAAAGTGCGGCCCGCTGCCTTTTTATTCCGGCCACCCCATTGCTTGAAGAAGAATGCAGTGCCGGTAGAGCGACATATATCTTCGATTTCCTCGACCCATATCTCTTCCATCGGACGACTCTTCGGCCCGGATTCTCCGCCGACAATTGCCCAGTGAATGTTGGTGAGATCCACGCCACTCACTGATCCGATAAGTGGCTCAAATGAGATAAAGCGTGTCACCGCAACGGTCGCGCGAAGCTCTTCAACACGATCGAGGACAGCGGCATTTTCCACGCTAGTACCAACCCAAACGTTTTGCAGTACAGGGAAGCGATCACTGCCCAAAAGTAGTCGCATGCGCTCCGGTCGCTTGGTCAGTATTTGATAAGTGTGCTGCGGTGTAGCGGCCATCACGCTCCAAACGCGCGCAATAAATTCTACAGGAACTTCATCGTGGAAGAGGTCCGACATCGAATTGACGAACACGCGGCGCGGCTTCCGCCATCCAAGCGGCGCAATCAGCGCGACGTCATCTGTAACTACTTTGCCCGTCCAGATATGGCGCCCACCGGACTTCCGAGTGAGACCTTGGTATTTCTCCGTGCCCATCGCTTGCAAGCGAGCGGCCATCCGCATTGCGTAGCAATTGGTACACCCTGCAGTGGCAATAGTGCAGCCAGCTACGGGGTTCCAAGTTACGTCGGTCCATTCAATCGAAGACGTTTGCGCCATCGAAACTCTCCAAGATGGAACATAGCACGAACAGGCAAGAATCTTCAAGAGAGTCTACTTGAGTTAACGAAGTCCAAAGATCGCTGACTGCGTCGCCCTTATGTCACTCGCGAAGGGTGCATCCCGCACGACCCCTCGCGCTCAACCTGGCAGTGAGCCTTACTACCGCCAATCCCCTGCCGCCGCCTGCCACAGGGTCATGGCGGCGATCGCCGCCGTATCCGCGCGCAGGATGCGGGGGCCCAGAGACACCGGGATGACGAAGGGCAGCGACCGCAGGCGTTCGCGCTCCTCCGGCGCGAAGCCGCCTTCGGGGCCGATCAGGATGGCGGCCGGCGGGGCCGTAGCGGCCAAGGCCTCGATCATCGGCCGGGCGTCGCCGCCCTCGTCGCAGAAGATCAGCCGGCGCGCCGGGTCCCAGTCATCGAGAATCTTTTCCAGCTTCATGGGGTCGTCGATCACCGGCACATCCAGCCGTCCGGTCTGCTCGGCGGCCTCGATGGCGATGGCGTCCAGCCGCCCCAATTTCAGGAAATCCACATTGGTCCGCCGGGTCTGGGTCAGGCGCACGCGGCGCGCGCCCAGTTCCGCGGCCTTCTCGACGATGGTCTCGACCCGGCCGCGCTTGACCATGGCCACCACCAGGTCGAGGTCCGGCGCATGGTCCTGCTCGCGGGTCTGTTCCTCGCAGCGTAACAGGCAGCCGCGCTTGCCGGCCTCGGTCAGGCTGGCGCGCCACTCGCCATCTTGGCCGTTGAACACCAGGATCTCGGCGCCGACCTCCAGCCGCATCACGGCGGTCAGATAGCGCGACTGATCGACGGAGGGCGCGACGCCCGCGCCGAGCTTCAGGGGATGGGGAACGAAGAGACGGATCATGGCGCTCTTCTAGAGCGTTTTCGAGCGAAGTGGATATCGGTTCGCGTGAAGAAAACGCGTAAAAACAACGACTCTAGCGCAACTGCACGTTCCGGGGGTAGGCTCTGCGCCATGAGCAAGACCGACGACTACGAAGCCGAGCTTCGCGACCTGCAACTGGCCCTGGTCGGCCTGCAGCGACAGGCGATGAAAGAGGGCTGGAAAACCGTCGCGATCTTCGAAGGCCGCGACGCCGCCGGCAAGGACGGGGCCATCGCCCGGCTGACCGAGCACGCCCACCGCCGCGCCACCCAGGTGATTTCCCTGCCCGCCCCCAGCGATCGCGAGCGTAGCGAGTGGTACTTCCAGCGCTATGTCGGCCACCTGCCCGGCGCCGGCGAGGCCGTGGTGTTCATCCGCTCCTGGTACAACCGGGCCGGGGTCGAGCGGGTCATGGGCTTTTCCAAGCCCGACGAGCAGGAGCAGTTTCTGCGTGACGTGCCAGCCTTCGAGCTGATGCTGGTGCAGAACGGCGTGCGCCTGACCAAGTTCTGGCTCGACATCGACCGCGAGACCCAGGCCGAACGGCTGGAAGCGCGGCGCGAGGACCCGCTGAAGGCCTTCAAGGTCAGCGATCTGGACGCCGTGGCCCAGGCCAAGTGGGAAGACTACAGCGCCGCCCGCGACGAGATGCTGATGCGCACCCACTCGACCCCGGCGCCCTGGGTCTGCGTGCGCGCCAACCACAAGAAGGCCGCCCGACTGAACATCCTGCGCTACATGCTGCACGCCTCGGCCCCGAAAAAGCTGCTGAAGGGGATAGAGCGGCCGGATTCCGAGGTGGTCTTCAAGTTCGAGCCGGCGGCGCTGACGGATGGGCGGCTGGCGCGCTGAGGGCTCGGCAACCCCGCATTTCGGGGCTTGCCCTCCCGGCCGGGCCGCATAGCATCGCGGTCATGAAAGCTCTGGCCTGTCTCACCGTCATCGGGGCTCTGCTCCTGGCCGCGCCCGCCAGCGCCCAAATCCACGAGCGCATCTATCCCGCCCCAACGGCCCCGCTCGACCTGGCGGGTCTGCCGACCGGCGCCGTGATTGACACCGTCCGGACCGCCGACGGACTGACCCTCAAGGGGCTGGAGATCGCGCCGCGAGACGGCAAGCCGACCTTGCTGATGTTCCACGGCAACGGCTCGAGCGCGGCGACCTCGATGCGCTGGCTCGCGCCGTTGCTCACCGAGGGCTATGGCTTGGTGGCGGCGGAATACCGCGAATACAGCGGCAATCCGGGTCGGGCCAGCGAGGCCGGACTGGCCGCCGACGCGGACGCGTTCTTCGCGCGAGCCCGTGCCGTGTCGGGGGGCGGAAAGCTGATCGTGGTGGGACACAGCCTGGGTGGCGGCGTCGCCTTTGGCCTGGCTCGGCGGCAAAAGCTCGACGCACTGGTGACCATCGGCACGTTCACCGATCTTCGAACCATGGCCCCGGCGGCGGCCCGATGGATGATCTCCGACCGCTATGACAACGCCGGCGCGATCGTCACGCTCGACGAGCCTTGTTACCTCGTGCACGGCACGGCGGACCAGGTCGTGCCCTACGCCCATGGCCAAGCGTTGCGCGCCGCCGGGTCGAAGGCTCGCAAGGACGGCGCGCTGTTCACCGTCGGTGGCGCGGGCCATGGTCCCGACGGCGCGGTCCTGGCGATGATCCTGCGCGCCGTCGCGGCCAAGACCCAGGGCGGCGGCGTGATGAAGGTTCAGCTGCCGCCAGGGGTTCAGTTGACGCCGTTCGGCTCCTGACGGTGCGAATGGTCGGTGACATAGAAGGTCTCCGGCTCGGCCTCGATCAGCATCTCGCGCTGGTCGAAGGTGATCCCCGGACAGACCGGGGCGTCGCCCTCGTCCCACAGCCGGGTCAGACCTTCCCGTGGGCCTTCAGTCAGGCATGGCCGCAGGATGTGCCGTCGGCGACGCCGGGCAGGCTGAAGGCGAAGGCGCGCACCGCGTCGAAGGTCATGGCCAAAGATCCCGTGGGCTGACGTATCGCCGCAGACTATAGGGACAAGATGGACGCTGAAAACACCCTCTTGCCGCCTGGCGCTCCCTCGGGCCTTCCCTCGCCTGTGCTCGTGCTGGGGGCCACCAGCCTGATCGGGCGGTTCCTGCTGGCGCGGCTGAGCGCGGCGGGGATCGAATCCATGGCGCTGAGCCGTCGGCCGCCCAGCGACGATATCTGCTGGGTGGACGCGGATCTCGGCGATCCGGACCTGGCCAAGGCGCTGCCACAGGTGGGCACGGTGTTCTCGCTGTCGCCGATCTGGCTGCTGCCCCGGGCCCTGCCGGCCCTGAAGGCGCGCGGCCTGAGCCG
>JACMOF010000302.1 GCA_014378155.1 Caulobacter sp.
GGAGCCGACCACATCGACTACATGCTGGACAATATCCACAGCTTCTGCCGTGAGCGCGCCGCCGCGCGCTCTCCAACCACGCCAGCCTAAGCGAGACAGCCCATGTCAAAACTCGAATGCGCCCTCGCCGACAGCGTGATCAGACCGTTCGCGCAGGAGCCGGTGCTCAGCATCGTTATTCCGACCTATGAGCGCCCGGCTGAGCTGCAGCTTACGGTGCAGAGCATTGCCGACCAACTGAAGGGGGGACTTGAGGAAAAGGTCGAGATCCTGATCAGCGACAACGCTTCGGGTCCCGACACCAACGGCATGATCCAGGCCCTGGCCGACCGCTATCCGCGCCTGAGCTACATGGTCAACGCCCGTGACGAGGGCGGCTTCTTCAACCTGTTCGCGGCCCCCTGGCGGGCGCGCGGCCGCTACACCTGGACCTTCGGCTCGGACGACGTCCTGCTGGAGGGCGGCGTGGCCAGCGTGGTCTCGATCCTCGAACGCGAGGCGCCCAGCTTCCTGACGCTAAACAAACGCGCGGCCAACGCCGACCTGACCGAGGTGCTTTATCCGTTGTTGAACACCGTGCCGGACAAGCGCTTCGATAGCTTCATCGACCTGTTCTGCGCTTTCGGGCTAAACCAGTTGGCCTTCATCAGCGCTCAGATCGAGAGCACGCAGGCCGCTCGGGCGCTGGATCCCGAGCCCTATCTGCGCTCGGACACCCGCCACCCGCACGTGGCCGCCTTCTTGGAAAAGCACGCCCACGCCCCGGCCTATTACAGCAGGGCCAACCACTTGGTGCACCGGGTCGGGAACTCCCAGACCATCGACTACGACGGCGGAAACTTCTTCGACTACGCCGGCGATCTGCCGCGCCTGCTGGCGGACGTCGCCGCCAAGGTCGGCGCTCCGTCCGACCTGTTCGAGCGGACGAATGGCCACCGGCAGGTGCAGTCCTACGGCCCGCCGGAAGTCACCCTGGTCGACACGATCTTCGAGAATCTGCTGCGGGCTCTCTATTCGGGCTACCACCTGACAATGGGCCACCGTCGCAGCCTGGAAGCCACCTTGGCTCATTGCCGTCCGGACCGCCTTCAACAGTTCGCCGAGCTTTGCACCTACAGCAACACGCTCGCGCAACTGGCCAATCGCAAGACCGAGGCGACCCAAGCCCTGGCTGAGGCCCGTCAAAAGGCCCTGAACGCCTCGGAAATGTTCTCGCGCTCGACAAAGCCCTGAACCGATGGTCCTGACCCCGGCCTGTCCGATCTGCGGTCTCAAGGCCAGCGCGCCCATCGCCCAGATGCGCTTTGGCGAGAAGCCGCACTTGCCCAGCGAGGTCGCCCTGCACGGCTGCGCCGACTGCGATTTCGCCTTTACCTGGCCACGCGATCCGCCCGGCTACCGCGACTACTACGCGGCGGTCGCCAACGACGCTGCCCAGAGGCATGGGCAGTACCGCAATCTTCCCCAGGCCGAGATCCTCGCGGATCTGATCGGCTCGCGGCAGGTTCAATCTGTACTGGACTTCGGCTGCGGCGGCGGCGGCCTGCTCCACGTCCTGGCCGGGCGCTTCCCGCAGGTCGATTTCCTGGGCTTCGACGTCAATGCCAACTTCCCCTCGGATCTGCCAAACCTGCGGTTCAGTGACCAATTTCCGCCAGGTGACCACGACTTGCTGATCCTGAGCCACGTCGTCGAGCACATGGCCGATATCGGCCTGATCCAGGGACTGTTCGGCCTCGTGGGTGAAGGGGGCCTCGTGCACATCGAGACGCCCGATCCGAAGCTTTATGCGACCTTCCCGCAACCGCATTTCGGCTATTACGTCGATCGGCTGCACATCAATCACTTCTCGCAGCGCGCAATCCTGAGGATCGCGCCGCAAGGCTTTGACGTCGTGGCCGGCGGGACCTACGCCATGCCCTACGCGCTGGGAGCGTTCTATCCGGCGCAATATGTCGTCCTGCGAAACCGCCAGGGCGAGCGGGCTGTGCCTGCCGCGATCGAGGGCTACCTACGGGACGAAGCGCCGCGTTGGACGGCGGTTCAGGCCGAGTTGCGCGATCGGAAATTCTTCGTCTACGGCTTTGGCGACAACTTCCATCGCAGCCTGACGCCGGGCGGTCCGCTACACTGCCTGAAAGACAATATCATCGCGGTCATCGACCGTAACGCCGCCGTTTTGGCGACCGACGGTCTGGCCCGCTTCGCCTTCGTGGAACCCACCGAGGTCATGCGGATCGACGGCGCGTTAATCGTCTGCACGGTGTCGCAGTTCTCGAAGCTGGACACCTTTTTCCGCGAGGCCTATCCGCGCAGTGAGATTCGTTACATTTAGGCTTTTCGGCAAATTACGCAGAATAGCTGCCCGGTTCGACCGTATATTTCGGTCTCAAGAATCTCGAAATGAACGATCACAAGTCCTTGGCGGTTGGTCAGGATCCGTATCGACATCTCGGTGAAGAAGTTGATATGCTCGTGCCAATACTTCTTGCCGACAGCCAGGTTCTCGACGCCGTCGTTCTGGATCATGTAGGATTCGCGCGGTACTTCCAGGTAGAGCAGCGTTTCGGACGACATCACCGCGACAATGTCGTCCAGCAAAATGGCCGGCGCCGGGACGTGCTCCAACACGTTGCTGCAAACCACCAAGTCGTAACGCGCCTCGGCCATGCCCTTGCGGTCGACCGCGGCGACCCCGTCGGCGAGGGTCAGGCCAGAGATGTCGTGCACGGATAGGCTGGCGGCGTTGTCGCGGAAGGGAGTGTTGAGGCCGGTGTCGCCGCCCCAGTCCAGCACATGCGGCGGCCCCCCCAGATGAAGGCCAATCATCGCCTCGATCTGGGGCAAGTAAGTCGCGCGCTCGGCAAGAGCGTCATTGAAGGTCGTATAGCCCGGCTCGAAGCGTTCGCGCAGGGCCGTGTAGTCAGCGTCGCGATAACCGCTGTAGAGCCGCGCCATCTCTGCGTCGCTGAATCGGATGTCCAGGAACAGCGCCCCGCACGCGCGGCACTGCAGCGAGTTGCATAGCGAATAGGCCATCCCCAGGCGCAGGGTCTTCATGCCCCAGGCCTCGGTGATCTCCACCGGTTCCCAATCGAACACTCGCTTGGCGACGAAGGGCATCAGGATCGCGGGTGACTTGCGAAGCTGGTCGCCGTCACAGCAGATGCAGCGGCTGGCGATGCGCTCGCTCAAAGGGAGCGCGCCTACCACTGGATCTCCGACAGCGGGGTAGACGACAGCTTGCCATCCGGCGTGATCGTCGTCTTGACCGCCGGACCGCGCGACTCCGTGGCGTCGATCATCAGATCGACGAACACCGGCGGGGCGTTCGCGTCCAGGGTCGGCAGCAAGGCGTCCAGGTCGGCCAGGCTGTCGATGCGCAGATAACGCAGGCCGAAGGCGGGCGCGACCTGGCCGTAGTCCGGAATGAATACACCGGAGGCCTTGCTCGCCCCGCCCTCGGTGCCAAAATGGCGCACCTGAGAAGCTTGGATCGAGCCGTAACCGTCGTTGTTGAGCACCAGCAACACGAAGCCCTTGGGGGCATAGTGGGCCAGGGTCGCAAGCTCTTGTAGGTTCAGCATCAAGCCGCCGTCGGCCTCGACGCAGATCACCTGCTTGTCAGAGCCGAAGCTGGCCCCAATGGCCTGGGGCAGGCCCAGACCCATGGCGCCCAGCGAGGCTCCGAAGAAGATGCGGCTCCCCTGGCGCGGCGCGAAAAAGCGGAAGAAGGCCTCGATCGCCCAGCCTGAACTGGTAGGGGCGAACACCTTGCCCGATGACCAAGCCGACAAACGTTGGGCGATACCGTAGATGTTCAGGCTGTCGACCGTCAGGCGGCGGCGCTCGTCGGCCTGATATTCTGTCCGGCGCGTTTGGCACCAGGTCAGCCAGCCCGCCGCCATGGCCTTGGGCTGATCCCGCGTCGCCGCGACGGCGGCGGGCAGGGCGGTCAGGTCGGCGCGCACGGCGCGCGTATTGGGCATGCCATCGAACTTGGCCAGTTCGCTGGGGTCGATGTCGATCATGATTCGCTCGGCCTGGGCCCCGAAGTCATGCCGTTGAAAGGCTGTGGTGCCCAGGTCCAGCCTCGCGCCCAGGAATAGCACTCGGTCAGCTTGGTAGAGGATTTGGTTGGCCGACAGCGGCGCCAGCCCCCCTGGCGCGCCGAAGTTCAGCGGATGCTCAGCCGGCAGTTGGTCGATCGACACCCAGGACAGCACCGCCGGCAGGCCGTGCGTCTCGATGAAACCGCGCGCCGCGGCCTCCACCTGAGCCAGCCGGCAGCCATTACCGATATAGACAAGCGGACGCTCGCCACCGAGCAACCAGCCCAGGGTCTGCGTCAGGGATGAGACGTCCGCGGGCCCGACCCCCGACGCTGATCGGGCCCGGATTGCGTGCATAGCCGCCTCGATGTCCTCCGGTGCGTAGTCGACCGCCACGTTCTGGACGTCCAGCGGGATTTCCACAAACACGGGCCCCGGGCGGCCGGCGAAGGCCTCGGAGAAGGTCTCGCTCAGTTCCTCGCGAAAACCCGCCGCTGTGAGCCGGGTGAAGCGTTTGACGCAGGGGGTGATCAACGCGCGCGACCGCACCTCCTGGTTCCCGTGGGTGCGTGTGCCGAAGGCGTCGATGTCGGCGGTCTTGACCTGTCCCGCCAGAACGATGACCGGCGCGCTGTCGCCATAGGCCGAGCACAGGCTCGTGATCGTGTTGGTGACCCCTGGCCCGGCCGTGACCACCGCCAGACCCGCACTGCGGTAATTCGTGGCCTTGGCGTAGCCTTCAGCGGCGGCGACACAGGCCTGTTCGTGCTGATTGTAGACCGCCGTCACGCCTGGATGGGTCGAGACGGCCCGGTTGAGGTACATCGCCATCCCGCCCGTCAGGGTGAACGCCGCGCGCGCGCCGAGCGCAGCAGCCAGGTCCACCGCATAGGAGGCTATATTGCGCTCTGCCTCTGGGCGGATCGGGGGACGAGAAGGACTCATGATGAACCAAGCCGAAAACGCATGCATAGGCGGTGGACCTTGGCGCGATCAAGGTCGATCATTCAACCCTTCGTCCGGCAAACTATCGCGTGTGTGGAGTTCCAAAGACCTCCCGAGCGGCGGCTGGCTCGAGGGCCACGCCGGAGCGACTGAACTCCCTTCGGAAAATATTTTCAGCCAACCCGCCGCGCCCATTGACGAGCCACGGCGCAGGTCCACTCTGCGGAGAAATCAACTCTAACACGCGGCCCTCCTCACACCATGATTTCCCTGGCCGCCGCGCGGATCGCGCGCTGTCGAGCGTCGCCGCTTGAACCCTCCCGGGCGCCTCGGCCCGAGGCGCTTTCGTGAGCGAACCGACGATCTTCTTCTCCGAGGTCAACGAACGGCAGGGCGTGTTTCATCGGCGCGCCTTCCTGATGGGGGGCCTGGCCGGCGGCGGGTTGCTGGCCCTGGGCGGACGTCTGGCCCAGCTGCAGCTGGTGGAGGCCCGGCGCTACCAGAAGCTGTCGGCCGGCAACCAGTTCAACTACCGACTGGTGTCGCCGCCGCGCGGCACGATCCACGACCGCAACGGCATTTCGCTGGCCTCCAACCGGCCCAATTTCCGACTGCTGGTCACCAAGGACACCGGCTTCGACGCCGAAACCACCCTGGACGAGCTGGCCCTGCTGGTCCCCATCGACGCGGACCGCCGGGCTCGCATCCTCAAGGACCTTGCGCGATCGCCCAAGAAGACGCCGGTGGCGGTGATGGAAGACATGACCTGGGAGGAGTTCTCCCGGGTCAACATCCGCGCGCCCGAGCTGCCCGGCGTGCCCGCCGACATGGGGGAGGTGCGAGTCTATCCGTTCGGCGGCGCCTTCGCCCATGTGATCGGCTATGTGGCCAAGGTCTCGGACCGAGACCTCGACAAGGCCAAGACCGATACGAGCCAGGACCAGGAGCTGCTGCACCATCCCGGCTTCCGGATCGGCAAGCTGGGGGTGGAGAAGGCGTTCGACACCGCTCTGCGCGGCCATGCCGGGGCCACCAAGGCCGAGGTCGACGCCCAAGGCCGCACCGTGCGCCTCGATCCCGAGGGCGACATCGCACCGGGGGCCGGCGCCGATATCCGCCTGACCCTGGACGCCGACATCCAGAACCGGGCGCTTGAGGTGATGGGCGAGGAGAGCGGCGCCATCGTGCTGATGGACTGCCAGAGCGGCGACCTGCTGGCTATGGTCTCGACCCCCAGCTTCGACGCCAACCGCTTCGTGAAGGGGCTGTCGGGGCCGGAGTACCGGGCGCTGGCCGAGTATGAGCGCAAACCCCTGCTCGACAAGGTGATGACCGGCACCTATCCGCCTGGCTCGACGTTCAAGCCCACTGTGGCCATGGCGGCCCTGACGGCGGGCGTGGATCCGTCCGAGCGGGTGACCTGCACCGGCGGTTGGTCGTTCGGCGGCCGGGTCTGGCACTGCCACAAGAAGGGCGGTCACGGCTGGCAAAACATGCACGACGCCATCAAGAACAGCTGCGATGTTTATTTCTACCAGATGGCCCTGCGCATTGGGCCGGACCCGATCAGCGCGACAGCCAAGGCCTTCGGCTACGGCAGTACCTTCGACATCGGCATCCCCGGCCAGCGCAAAGGGCTGGTGGGGACGCGCGAGTGGAAGAGGAAGACCTTCAAGCTCGACCCGACCTGGCATCCCGGCGACAGCGTGCCTTACGGGATTGGCCAAGGCTATATCAACGTCAACGCCCTGCA